>JAFAMT010000157.1 GCA_019233085.1 Herbaspirillum sp. | reverse complement strand
ACAATCGCGCTGGGCCGAAGACAAGACCGAGATGCGCTTCCACCCGCGCCAATTGAAGAGCCTGGTACCGGCCGGCCGGCTGGACATCGATTCGGTAGGCCTGCTGGTGCTGACCCAGGATGGCCGCATCGCCAAGCAGCTCATCGGCGAGGATTCGGCGGTCGACAAGGAATACCTGGTCCGCGTGCAATACACCCGCCCCGGCAAGCTGCCCGAGGCCGACCTCAAGCGCCTGAACCACGGCCTCATCATGGATGGCAAGCCGCTGCGTCCAGCCAAGGTGAGGTGGCAGAACGAGGACCAGTTGAGCTTCACCCTGCGCGAGGGCAAGAAACGCCAGATCCGCCGCATGTGCGACATGGTCGGGCTGAAGGTGATCGGCCTGAAACGCGTGCGCATCGGCGGCGTCAAGCTGGGTGAGCTGCCAACCGGACAATGGCGCTACCTGCGGCCGGACGAGAAGTTCTGATATTCACCCGCAAACGAGAACGGCCCCGATGATGATCAATCGGGGCCGTTCTTTTTTCGGATAGTCGATCCGCTCGACCCGAGTAGCGCCTTCGATACGGGCCTTGCGACCCCACCCAGGACGAACGGTGGGGAGATGATCAGAGGAAACGATCCAGGATCTTGCGGCTGTGCTTGTCCAGCGCCTTCTGGTCGCGGATCAGGAACTGGATGCCGTGGCTGTCGGCAATGAGCAGCGCTGGCGCGGCCAGGCGGCGGATATCTTCCTCCCCCTTGAGCGTGAAGGTGGTGGTGCCGCGCGTGGTCTGCACCGTCCAGTCGCTGGGCGTGGCGAAGGTGGAAACACTGACGATGCGCTGGATCTCCGGCATGAACTCGCGGCTGGCAAGCTCTTCCTCGATCATGCGGCGCGTGGTGGCGTCGACCTGGTCCAGGGTATCGATCCAGGCCAGTTCATGGCCGTCGCTGCTCACCAGCGACAGGCCGTGATCGGGCGAGGTGATGGGAAAGGCGCGCACCGGGACCACGTTCTCGTGCGCCACGCCATCGGCATCGACCAGCACCAGGCGGCCGAAGCTGTTGCGTTGCAGGCCGAAGGACGGCTGGGCAGTAGTGGATGTGGTCATGCTCATTCGCCCTTCTCTTCTTCACTCACCGACACCTCGGCCTCGCCATCGGGATGGCGCGCCTGTGCCTGGTAGAGCTTGTAGTAATGCCCTTCGCGGGCCATCAGTTCCTCATGGTTGCCGACCTCGACCACCTGGCCGCGATCCAGCACCACCAGCCGGTCGGCCTTGCGCAGCGTGGACAGGCGGTGGGCGATGGCAATCGTGGTGCGGCCCTGGACCAGGTTGTCCAGCGCCTTCTGGATTTCCTTCTCGGTGGTGGTGTCCACCGAAGACGTGGCCTCATCCATGATCAGGATGCGCGGATCGATCAACAGTGCACGCGCAATCGAGATACGCTGGCGCTCGCCGCCGGAAAGCGCCTGGCCGCGCTCGCCCACCAGCGAATCGTAACCCTGCGGCAGACGCAGGATGAATTCGTGGGCATGGGCGGCACGGGCGGCGGCGATGATTTCCTCGCGCGTGGCCTCCGGCTTGCCGTAGGCGATGTTCTCGGCAATCGTGCCGAAGAACAGGAAAGGCTCCTGCAGCACCAGGCCGATGTTGCGGCGGTATTCGGAAATCGGCAGCGAACGGATATCCACGCCATCGATGCGGATTGCCCCCTCCGAGACATCATAGAAGCGGCAGATCAGGTTCACCATGGTCGACTTGCCCGAACCGCTGTGGCCGACCAGACCGATCATCTCGCCCGGGGCAATCGACAGGCTCATGTTGCGGATCACCGCGCGGTTGCCATAGCGGAAGCCGATGTTGCGCACCTCGATGGCGCCCTCCACCTTCTCCAGGTGGACCGGATTGGCCGGCTCGGGCACGCTGGAGACATGGTCCAGGATGTCGAAGATGCGCTTGGCGCCGGCGGCGGCCTTCTGCGTCACCGAGACGATGCGGCTCATCGAATCCAGGCGCGTGTAGAAACGGCTGATGTAGGCCAGGAAGGCGGTCAGCACACCCACCGTGATCTGGTTGCTGGAGACCTGCCAGATACCGAATACCCACACCACCAGCAAGCCCACTTCGGTCAGGAAGGTGACGGTGGGTGTAAACAGCGACCAGATCTTGTTGACCCGGTCATTGACCAGCAGGTTGTGGCGGTTGGCCTCGCGAAAACGCGCCACTTCGCGCTTTTCCTGGGCGAAGGCCTTGACCACGCGGATACCGGGAATGGTGTCGGCCAGCACATTGGTCACCTCCGACCAGATGCGATCGATCTTCTCGAAGCCGTGGCGCAGGCGATCGCGCACCACGTGGATCATCCAGGCGATGAAAGGCAGCGGCAACAGGGTCACCAGCGCCAGCCAGGGATTGATGGAGATCAGGATGGCCGCCGTCATGATGATCATCAGCACATCGATGGCGAAGTCCAGCAGGTGCAGCGACAGGAACACGCAGATACGGTCGGTCTCGGAGCCGATGCGCGCCATCAGGTCACCGGTGCGCTTGCCGCCGAAATACTCCTGCGACAGCCGCAACAGGTGCGAATAGGTGGTGGTGCGCAGGTCCGCACCGATGCGCTCGGACACCAGCGCCAGGATATAGGTGCGCGCCCAGCCCAGGCCCCAAGCCAGCAGCGCCGCCCCCAGCAGGCCCGACAGGTAGAGCGTGGCCCGGTGGACGTCGATGGGCGTGCCGTTCTGGAACGGGATCAGCACATTGTCCATCAGCGGCATGGTCATGTAGGGCGGCACCAGCGTGGCGGCAGTGGAGGCCAGCGTGAGCAGGAAGCCCAGCAGCAGCGAGCCCTTGTAGGGCTTGGCAAAGCGCGACAGGCGGAACAGCGCCCAGGTGGACGGTGGCGCTTCCTTGGCTTCGGGACAGATGGCACAGGTTTCCTGGCCTTCCGGCAAGACGGCCTTGCAGGTCGGACAGACATCGCCCTCTTCCTCGACCTGCACGCCCGAGGCCAGCAGGTCGCGCTGCTGCTCGAACAGCTTGATCAGGCGCAGCGCCTGGGGATTCTGGGCCAGCGTATAGCGCCAGGCGCCCAGGCGGCCGGCGCCATCGCACAGCTCCAGGCTGCCCACGCCGGCATGGTCGTGATGCTTGAGCTGCAGGTCGGCACGATAGGCCCACTCCTGCCAGACGTGACCATCCGGGGTATGGCTGAGCAAGCGCCGGTCAGTTGCCACCACCAGCGAGCGCTTGAAATGCAGTTGGGTATCGAGATCAAGCTCCAGCCAGGCCACCACGTTTTCATTGGCGGCCAGGCGGGCGGCGATTTCCGTTTGCCAGCGCTCGGGCAGGCTGGCGGTCGCGGAAGCAATTGAGTCAGTAGTCATGTAACGGCAAGGTTGAGCCCGATGTGAGCGGAGTGGCTATTGTTTTATGGATGAGCAGGTCTGGACGGACCTGTTTGCCGTGGCGGGCAGCGCGCGATTATAGCGCAGCGGCTACGTCCTCGATAACGCCGCAACGGGGCAAACGGTGTACCGGACTCTGTGGCTTGTCCGCGTTTCTCCGGAGTTTCTCCGCCCTTTCCCGGCACCTTCCCCGCAGTTTCCCGTCCATTGCGAAAAGACGAGCCGCACCCACCCCGCTCGCGCGCGCCGGCCCCGGCGTTTTTTGCGCGATAGCCGCCACGAGGATGAAACAGTCTGCGACAATATCGTTCACATCCATCCTCTCATATAACAATTCCAATGATCTCCGCCTCCTTCACCACCAGCATCGGTCCGATTTTCGAAGCGGGGCATGGCAACTGATTTCCTTTTGGCAATTTTCCGATTGCCATCTATTACTATCGCTCAGTTCCAGTAAACCAAACGCCTTCCTGCGCGTTAGTGAACCATGCGCTATTCTGACAGGGCGCTGACCGGCCCGGCGGCCGCAGCGGCATGACCCTGACGACAATACTGAGAACCGATGACAAGCGGTCTGGCACCCTGGATATTCATTCGGTACAACACGCGGCACACCACCTCACATGAAAAACATCGAATTCCTCCGTTTCCTGCCCTTGAAGGGTCCGAACATCTGGACCTACCGCTCTGCCCTGGAAGTGTGGATCGACATCGGCGAACTGGAGGACTTTCCCTCCAATACCATTCCCGGCTTTACCGAACGCCTGACCACCTGGCTCCCGACCCTGATCGAACACCGCTGCAGCTATGAAGTGCGTGGCGGCTTCGTGCGTCGCCTGGAAGAAGGCACCTGGCCGGGCCATATCCTGGAACACGTGACGCTGGAACTGCAGAACCTGGCCGGCCTGCCCGGCGGCTTCGGCAAGGCGCGCGAGACCAATGTGCGCGGCGTCTACAAGGTGGTGGTACGCGCCCGTCACGAGACGGTCACCCGCGCGGCACTGCATGCGGCCCGCGACCTGGTGATGGCCGCCATCGAGGACCGGCCCTATGATCTGGATGCCACCCTGACCAAGCTGCGCCGCATGGTCGACCGCCTCTGCCTGGGTCCCAGCACCGCCTGCATCGTGGACGCCGCCGATGAGCGCCGCATCCCCACCATCCGCCTCTCCGAGGGCAACCTGGTGCAACTGGGCCACGGCTGCAAGTCGCGCCGCATCTGGACCGCCGAGTCCGACCAGACCAGCGCCATTGCCGAAGGCATCTCGCGCGACAAGGACCTGACCAAGTCGCTGCTGGAAACCTGTGGCGTACCGGTGCCCGAAGGCCGCCTGGTGGACAGCCCTGCAGACGCCTGGGAAGCCGCCCAGGACATCGGCTTGCCGGTGGTGGTCAAGCCCTGCGACGCCAACCACGGCCGGGGCGTGTTCATCGACCTCAATACCCAGGAAGAAATCGAGACCGCCTACAAGGTCGCCCTGGAGGAAGGCAGTGGCGTGCTGGTCGAGCGCTTCGTGCGCGGCCTGGAGCACCGCCTGCTGATCGTCGGCGGCAAGCTGGCCGCGGCTGCCCGTGGCGAGCCCATCTTCATCGTCGGCGATGGCAAGTCCACCGTCCAGGACCTGCTGGACGAACTGAACCGCGATCCGCGTCGCGGCCTGCTGGAAGAACACCTGCTGGACCCGGTGCTGCTGGACCGCGAACCGGCCGCCGCCCTCGAACTGCAACGCCAGAACCTGACGACCGAATCGGTGCCCGCCGCCGGCCGCCGCATCCTGCTGCTGCGCAACGGCAATGTCTCCTCCGACATCACCGACCTGGTCCACCCCAGCGTGGCCGCCGC
>JAFAMT010000145.1 GCA_019233085.1 Herbaspirillum sp. | reverse complement strand
CCCCTACAAGCTGCTGGAACACCTGCGCCTGCGCGCCGGTTTCGACTTCCTGCTGCTGCGCTGCCAGTCCGGCGAACTGGATGCCGAGGTCGGCGAATGGTGGGAAGCCTTCATCGCCGGCAATGGTGCCGAGCGTGAGGAACTGATTGCCCGCAAGCCGGCCGACACGGCCTCCGCGCAAGGTCCCAAGAAGCGCAAGCGCCGTGGTGGCCGCAGCCGTTCCAAGTCGGGTGCGGCAGGTGCGGAGTTCGACGCTGCCTCCGACGCCGTGGCAGCACCCAGCCCGGACCCGGCTCCCGTCGCCGAAGCAGGCACTGATACCGGCACCGGTGAGGCGCCCAAGCGCCGTCGCCGCCGCCGTAGCAGCGACACTGGCGAGGGCAGCACCGGCGGCACCGCGCCGGCCGGCGACGCCAACGACTGAGCCGCAGATGCATAACGCTCCCACGATTGCCTACATCGGTATCGGCGGCAACCTGGGTGATGCGCGCGCCACGGTGGTAGACGCCATCGCGCGGCTGGCGGCATTGCCGCAGACGGACCTGCTGCGCTGCTCGTCGCTGTACCGCACCGCCCCGGTCGACTCCAGCGGTGACGACTACATCAATGCCGTGGCGCAGCTCTCCACCACCCTCACGGCCAGCGCATTGCTGCTGGCCTTGCAGGCGATCGAATTGCAGCACGGCCGCGAGCGCCCCTACCGCAACGCGCCGCGTACGCTGGACCTGGATGTGCTGCTGTATGGACAGGACTGCATCGACAGCGACACATTGACCGTGCCGCATCCGCGCATGGGACAACGCGCCTTCGTGCTGGCTCCCTTGCTGGAGATCGATGCCGCCGTGGTGATCCCGGGACTGGGCGCGGCAGCCCCCCTGCTGGCCGGCATCACCGACCAGCCCATCAGCAAGCTCTGAGGCGCAATGGCGAAGCTGGCCGGCAAGTTGCCGCGGCCAGTTCAATCATCCTGTAAAAGAGATCTGGGATGGATTTATACGGCGCCGCCATTGGCTGCGCCGCGTCCGAGCGGACGCAATTCCGGCAGGCGCCGGTGATGCCCCTTCAGCCACAGCGGCAATTCATTGGCCGGCATGGGCTTGCCAATCAGGTAGCCCTGGCCCAGGCTGCAACCGAAGTCCTGCAGCAACCGCCAGTCTTCCATGGTCTCCACGCCCTCGGCCACGGTCACCAGCTCCAGGCGTTGCGCCATGTCCAGCGCGGACTGCAGGATCACGCGCAGGTTCTTGCGGTCATGCGCGCCGTGGACGAAGGAGCGGTCGATCTTCAGTTCGGTGAACGGGATGCGCGCCAGCTGCTGCATCGACGAGAAACCGGTGCCGTAATCGTCAATGGACAGACCGAAACCCTTCAGGCGCAGGCGCGCCAGCATGCCCAGCGAATTACCCTTGTGCGCCACCACCGAGCTCTCGGTGATTTCCAGTACCACGTGGTCGGCCGGCAGCGCATGCTTGTCCACCAGCTCCAGGATGCGATGCAGGAAATCCGGTTGCTCCAGCGACAGCGGTGACAGGTTGACCGCCACCTTGATCGTCAGTCCGCGACTGTGCCACACCGCCGCCTGGCCCATGGCCTGGTCCATCATGCTGATGGTGAGTTCGTGGATCAGCCCGCATTGCTCGGCCATGGGAATGAAGCGGTCCGGCGGGATCATGCCGCGCTCCGGATGGATCCAGCGTGCCAGTGCCTCGACGCCCTTGAGGATGCCGGTCTGCACGTCGATCTTGGGCTGGTAGTAGGGCAGCACCTGGCCGGCGGCGATGGCCGCGCCCAGGTCGTTCTCGCACATCGAGGGCAGCGGGTCGTCATCGGCACGCGCGTCATCGCCATGCGGACGGAACGATTCCAGGGCAGCGCGCAGCTGGCTCTGGTTGAGCGGCTTTTGCAGCACGCCGATGAGGTTCATGCCCAGGGCATGGATCATGGTTTCCACCGACAGCAGCAGCGAGGTCTCGCGGCTGGAGGCGACGATGAGCGGCATGTCGATGCCCTTGTGCTGCAGCTGCTGGATCAGCTCGATGCCATCCATGCCCGGCATTTCCAGGTCGATCACGGCCAGCCTGGGTGGCAGCTTGAGCAAGGCCAGCAGGTCCAGTGCCTCGTTGCCGTTGCCGGCTTCGTAGATCAGGTCCACCCCCAGCTCCTGCAGCAGCGTGACGCTGTGCTGGCGCTGCAAGGTGCTGTCATCCACCACCAGCGCGGATTCGATCAGCTCGTTGAGGTTATCGGGAGGCATATTGTTCAATCACCGCAGAGATGTTGTCGAGAGCGATGACGTCACCGACACCACCCAGTTGTATCGCTTCTTTCGGCATACCGAAGACCACGCTGGTGGCTTCGTCCTGGGCATAGGTGGCGCCCCCGCATTCGGCCATCTCCTTGAGACCGTGCGCGCCATCGTCCCCCATCCCCGTCATGATGATCCCCACCGCATTGCTGCCTGCGGCCTTGGCCAGCGAGCGGAACAGCACATCCGCCGAGGGCTTGTGCCGGCTCACCAGGGGGCCATCCAATGTTTCCACATAGTACTGCAGCCCATCCCGCCTGACCACCAGATGCTTCCCACCGGGTGCGATCAGCACGCGTCCCGGGAGCACCATGTCCTGGTGCTCGGCCTCCCTGACCTCGGCCCCTGAGAGCCGGTGCAGCCGCTCGGCAAAGCTGCGCGTAAAGCGCTGCGGCATATGCTGCACCACTACCAGCCCCGGACAATCCGGTCCCAGCCGGCCCAGCACCCGCTCCAGCGCCTGCGGTCCTCCCGTGGAGGCGGCGATGGCGACGATGCGGGCAGTTGCGGGATGATGCCCGTCTTCCGGGCCTGGCGGGTTCAGCACCGCATCGGCGCTGTAGCGTTGCAAACCTGACACCCAGCCATCATGATGCAACATTTCGTCCGAGCCTGCTTTGACCGTGCGCACGTGTGCCGCAGGTACACTGCCGCGCGGCCCCGCTGCTGCAAGGGCACGCGCGGCCGGTCCGGCCTGCACAGCCGCGCGAATGGCACAGGCCAGTTCGGCCACGGCCTCATGCAGAAAGTCACGAACACCCAGTTGCGGGCGGGCAATGACACTGACGGCGCCGGCGGCCAGCGCGGCGGCGGCCACGCCGTTGCCATCCTCGGCACGCGAACTGCACATGACCACCGGCGTAGGCCGGGTCGCCATGATCTGCTTGAGGAAGGTGATGCCATCCATGCGCGGCATCTCGATATCCAGCAGGATCACGTCAGGCCACTCCTGGTTCATCTTGCGCAGGGCGAAGACCGGATCGGGCGCGGTGCCGATGACACGGATATCGACCGTCTCGGCCAGCAGTTGCTGCACCAGCTGGCGCACCACCGAGGAGTCGTCGACCACCATCACCCGGATGAGCGGGGCGTTCATGTCGGCTTCCTGTAGATCGACGGCGAATGCATCTCCAGCGCCAGGTCCATGCCGTGCAGGGATTCCGAGTGCCCCACCACCAGGTAGCCGCCCGGACGCAGGCGGGCGATCACATCGCGCAGCACTTGCAGCTTGGTGGGGCAATCGAAGTAGATGATCACGTTGCGCAGGAAGATCAGGTCATAGAGCCCATCATCGAATTCATCCAGGCGCGTGAGATTGCGCTGGGCAAACTCGACCTGCTTGCGCAGCTCGGCCTGCACCAGGAAATGTCCTTCGTATTCCCCCGTCCCCATCAGGCAGTAGCGGCGCAGGTACTGGCGCGGGATGTTCTGCCCGCGCGCCAGCGGATAGAGCGCCCGGCGGGCAAAGCGCAGTACCCGCATGCTGACGTCGGAGCCGAACACCGACCAGCTTCCAGCAGTGCGATGGCGATCCAGCAGCATGGCCAGGGTATAGGCTTCCTCGCCGGTGGCGCTGGCCGCGCTCCAGACGCGCAGGTGCTGCTGGCTGCTCCACTGCGGCAGGAACTCCTCGACCAGGAAATCGAAATGCCCCTGTTCGCGGAAGAAATAGGTTTCGTTGGTGGTGATCAGGTCGATGGCGCGCTGGCGCTCCTGGGCACCCTGTTCGCCGGCAATGAGTGCGTGGTACTGGCCGAGCTGGCGCAGTCCCAGTTCGTGCAGGCGGGCCCCCAGGCGGCTTTGCAGCAGGGCCTTCTTGGACAGCGGCAGGTGCAGGCCGATCTGCTGCTTGAACAACTGCTGGAACAGCAACATGTCGTGGTCGCTGACGTCATCTTCCGCCTGAATGCCGTTCCAGCCGCTCATGGTCGCTACTCCCGCAATCCGTCACCGGGCCCACCGCCCAGTGCGTTCTCGGCGCTCATGCCCAGGAGGCTGGCCA
Source organism: Herbaspirillum sp. (assembly GCA_019233085.1). Lineage (GTDB taxonomy): Bacteria > Pseudomonadota > Gammaproteobacteria > Burkholderiales > Burkholderiaceae_D > Herbaspirillum. The sequence continues at coordinate 36,663 of JAFAMT010000145.1, read as the reverse complement.
GTTCATCCAGCGACAACACCCGGGGTACATCGAGCACCACGATGAAGCGCTCGCTGACGCTGATCATGCCGTCGATGAAATCGGAGCGGATACCGGCACCGAAGGTGGGGCGCGGCTCGATGTCGTCGACGTTGACGTTGAGCACCGCACTGACCGCATCGACCATGACCCCCAGCAGCAGCAACTGGCCCTCCTGCTGCAGTTCCATGATGATGATGCAGGTGCGTTTGGCCTCCACCGTGGGAGCCCGGCCAAAGCGCGCCGACAGGTCGATCACCGGTACCACCGAGCCGCGCAGGTTGATCACGCCACGCAGGAAGCCCGGCATCAAGGGCACCTCGGTCAGGCCGCCGTATTCGATGATCTCACGGATGCTGGCGATGGGCATGGCAAAGCTCTCGGACCCGACCAGGAAGGTCAGGAACTGACGGCTTTCGATGACTTCCTCCTGTTGCCGCTTCTTGAAGGAATCGCCATTCAACGACACACTGGGCATTGCCTTCTCTCCTTGCTGATCCCGCTTATCAGAAACGCTTGAACGACGATTCGTCGACCGCTGCCTCGTCCTCGGCAGCGTCCAGCATCGACAGGCGGCGCATGCGTTCCTGCTTGCCTGGGCCGCCGGGACCGGGTCCTGCCTTGACACTGCGTGGCACGGCCTTGCGCATCTCACCCACCTGGAAGAAACGCATCAGGTCCTGCAGGTGCATGGCCTGGGCGCTCATCTCCTCGGAGGTGGCCGACAGTTCTTCCGAGGCCGAGGCGGTCATCTGGGTAGTCTGCGCCATCTGGTGCACGGCATTGTTGATCTGTTCCAGCCCGGTCGACTGTTCGGCCGAGGCGGCGGCGATCTCCTGCACCAGGTCGGCGGTCTTGCGGATCGACGGCACCATCTGGTTGAGCAGGCCGCCGGCCTTCTCGGCCAGGCCCACGCTATGCTCGGCCACGGCGATGATTTCCTGGGCGGCCGTCTGCGAGCGTTCGGCCAGCTTGCGCACCTCGGCGGCCACCACCGCGAAGCCCTTGCCGTGCTCGCCGGCACGGGCCGCCTCGATGGCTGCATTCAGGGCCAGCAGGTTGGTCTGGTAGGCGATGTCGTCGATGATGCCGATCTTGCTGGCAATCTGCTTCATGGCGGCTACCGTCTCGCGCACGGCTTCCCCGCCTTCGGTGGCGGCATGGGCCGAGAGGCTGGCAATGCCATCGGTGGTGCGGGCATTGTCGGCATTCTGGGCGATGGTGGCGGTGATCTCTTCCACCGAGGCGCTGGTTTCCTCGACATTGGCGGCCTGCTGCGAGGCGCTGTGCGACAGCGCCTGCGAGGACGACGAGATCTGCTCCGACGCCGAGGCCAGGGCACCGGCGGTGCCGCTGACGTCGCCGATCACATCGGTCCACTTGTTGACCATCTGCTGGGTGCTGTAGAGCACGCTGATCCTGTCGCGCTTGCCCAGCGGCACCGATACGGTGAGGTCGCCCTCGGCCACCCGGCGCAGCACGCTCATGGCGTCACGCGGCTCACCACCGATCTGCGAGCGGATGGTGCGATAGGCAAACCCCAGGCAGGCAAAGAGCAACAGCACGGAAGCGGTCAGCAGCCAGAAGATCTTCTGTTCGAGCTCCGCATATTCGCGACCGGCGCGAATCACCTTGGCCTCGGTACGCTCATCCACCAGGCGCAGGAAATCGTTGACCGGGCTCATGACCTTGCCGAACAGGGCGCGGTAGGTCTGGTCGAACACCAGCTCCTGCGCCATGGCCTGGTTGGGGGCGCCGATCACGGTGAACTTGCCCTCGCCGTCGTCGAACTCGCCCTTGACTGCATGGAAGGCCGTGATCTCGATGCGTGACAGCTGGTCGGTGATGGACAGGGCCTCCTTCATCTTGGCCAGTTCCTGCTCGGTGAAGCCGGCACGCTGCATCAGTTCGATCAGCGGCACCGCCTGCGCGCCGGCCTCCACCGGCAGCTTGCGTGCATTGACCAGGTCCCAGTTGAAGCGCTCGTAGTTGGCCGGACGCGCCCGCTTGCCGTTGCGGATGTCCATGATCATGTAGTAGCGGTCCTCGTCGTTGGGATCGCCCGTGGTCACATAGGCCCGCGCGAACTTGGTCATGTCCTCGCTGGTGCGGCGCAACTCATCGGCCAGCGCCGCCGACGCATAGCGTGACTGGTGCGCCTGCTCCAGCGCGGCATTGGCATCCTTGAGCGTGTGGATCAGGCTGATCACCACGGCCACCAGAATGGAGACCACCAGGGCCAGCCAGATGAAGAGCTGCTTGATGCTCATTCTGTGGGTCATCGATACTTGCATGCTAGCTTCCCCTTGTGCTGCGGCGGTTGACTGTCTCGTTGGGCTAGTCATGGCGCAATACCTACGCCACGTTCGACATAGAGCGCCGGATTGCCCTGTTCCTGCTGCTGCGTGTGCTGCACCAGGTGCGGAATGTCCAGGATCAGTGCGACCCGGCCGTCACCCAGGATGGTCGATCCGGACAGGCCCTTGACCTTGCCGAACAAGCGCCCCAGGGGCTTGATCACGGCCTGGCACTCCCCCAGCAGGCCGTCGACCAGCAAGCCCGCACGCAGCTTGCCATACTGCACGATCACCAGGCTGTTGCGGCCGTGCTCGCGCGCCGGCAGGTCGAACAGCTCACGCAGCGGCACGAAGGGCAAGGGCTCGCCGCGCACGGCCACGATATTGCAGCCGGCGTGCTGGGGAGGCATGTCGATGCACTCCACCACCATGTCCAGCGGAATGACGAAGACCGCATTGCCCACCACCACCTGGAATCCGGAAATGATGGCCAGCGTCAGCGGCAGGCGGATGCGCACCACGGTGCCGCGTCCGCGTTCGGTATCGATGACGACCTCGCCGTGCAGGGCCTCGATATTGCGCTTGACCACATCCATGCCCACGCCACGCCCGGACAATTCGGTCACCTCGCGGGCCGTGGAAAACCCGGGTTCGAAGACGAAACGATAGATCTCGGCATCGCTCAACTCAGCCTCCGGCGCGGCCAGGCCGCTGGCGATGGCATGCGCCAGGATGCGCTCGCGGTCCATGCCGCGGCCATCGTCCATGACCTCCACCACGACACTGCCGGACTCGTGGATGGCGTTCAGGCGCAGCGTCGCCCTGGCCGGCTTGCCGGCGGCGATGCGCTCGGCGGCCGGTTCGATGCCGTGGTCGATGGCATTGCGCACGATATGCATGAGCGGATCGGCGATGCGCTCGATCATGGACTTGTCCAGCTCGGTGTCCGAACCGGTCATGACCAGCTCGATATCCTTGTTGAGGTCGCGCGCCAGGTCGCGCACGATGCGCGGAAAACGCTGGAACACTTCATTGATCTGCACCATGCGCAGCGTCAGGGCGGCATCGCGGATCTGCTCCATCAGGGCATCGATGGCCTGGGTGGCTTCCTCGAACTGGCTATCCTTGCGCCGGCGTGCCACCAGGCGTGCACTGGCACCGGCGATGACCAGCTCGCCCACCAGGTCGATGAGCTGGTCCAGCTTGGAGACCTCGATCTTGATGAACTTCTGCTCATGCGCCCGGCGCTCGTCCAGCGGACGCGGACGCTGCACCACGTCACCTGCGGCCACCGGCACCACCGGGGCGATCGCCTCGGCCACGGTGGCTGCACCGAGGCTGCGCCATTGCGCTTCGCTGAACTGGTCCAGGCGCCGCCACATGCCCACCAGGCGGGCGGCATCCTCACGCGGCAGGCGCGCCAGCACCTCGGCATAGGCCGACAGGGAACTGCGCGGCGGCAGGATGTCGATGCGGCTGTCGTCGCGCACGAATTCGAAGACATCTTCCAGCGTCTGTCGCGAGGAGTCCGAGGCCAGGCAGATTTCCACGCCCAGGTAGCAGCTTTCGGCATCCATCTCGTCAGCCGCGGGAATGGCCGATTCCAGCGGCAGGATGGCGACGATGCGACCCAGCGAGCGCAGGTAATGCAGGAAGGACATCGGGTCCAGGCCGTCGCGCAATACGTTTTCGTTGAAGGCCAGCGACAGGTGCCAGTACGGATAATCTGCCGGCGCCGCGTCCATGGCAGAGATCACCGGCGACTCGCCGCCTGCGGCCGGCGCGGCCCCTTGCGGGGCGGGATCGACCGCCGCATCGACACGGGTGGCCGCCTGTGCCACGGCCTCCAGCTCGGCCAGCAAGGTGGCGCGACGCTCGGGGTTGGGTTCCTGGAGTTCCTCGCGGCGTTCGATGGCATCCACCAGTTCGCCGATATAGTCGCCACACTGCAGCAACAGCGACATCATGTGCCCGTTCAGCGCCAGTTCCTCGTCGCGCACCTTGTCCAGCACATGTTCGAGCTGGTGGGTAAAGTGGACGATGCTGTCGAAGGCGAACAGGCCCGCCGAGCCCTTGATGGTGTGGGCCGCGCGGAAGATGGCGTTGATGCTTTCGCGGCTGGGCCCTTCCATCTCGATCTGCAGCAGCGCAGCTTCCATGGCTACCAGCAACTCGCGGGCTTCCTGGACGACGGCGTCACGCGCGGAGTCCTTGCTCATGCGCCCTCCTCGGCCAGGCTCTCGCCACCATCGCTGCCATTGCCGTCATCGCCGTCATCGCCGTCATCATCGTCCCCGATGCTTTCCACGGCAGGCGCATGGAAGCGCTCATGCAGCTGCAGCAGGTCCAACGCCGCCAGCACGGCCGGACTGCATGGTCCCAGTTCCAGGTGGCGCCCACTGGCGTCCAGCTCGCGACGCAACAGCAGCAGCAACTGGATACCGGCCGTGTCGATCTCATCCACGCCCGACGTATCCAGCACCACCACCCGTTGTGCCTGCGTGAGCGCGTGCAGCAGCTCGGGCTTGCGCTCGGCGGCCTGGAAAATGGTCAGGCTGCCACGCAAGGTGAGCTGCAACTTGTCCTCTTGCACGGTGTACTTCAGCGGCATCGTCTTGCTCTCAACTTTCTCTGCTTTCTCTGCTTTCCCTACTGTCCTGGCCTACGGCTGCACCAGCTTGGCCACGGCATCGAGCAGCACCGGCGGCTGGAAGGGCTTGTGGACCCAGGCCCGGATGCCGGCGGCCTTGCCTTCCTGCTTGCGGGCGTCGCTGCTTTCCGTGGTCAGCATGATGACCGGCGTGAACTTGTAGGCCGGCATCTGCTTCATCTCGCGCACGAAGGACAGGCCATCGAGGTTGGGCATGTTCAGGTCGGAGATGACCAGGTTGAACTTGCGCCCGTCCAGCTTGGCCAACGCCTGCTTGCCGTCGGCGGCTTCCTCGACGTGATAGCCGGCACTCTTCAAGGCTGCCGTGATGGTCTGGCGCAGGCTGAACGAGTCGTCGACGATCAATATGCTTTTTTCCATCGTGCTTCCTCAGAAGAAGTCTACTTGCGAAGAAGGTGCCTGGCCGCCCTGCTGGCCGGCGTGCACCTGGCGTTGTTCCTGCGTGGTATAGGTCTTTTCCAGGTCGGCCAGCCATTGCTGGGAGCTCGGCAAGCTTGCTGCGTCGGCATCGGCAGCCTCGCGCAGGCGCACGATATCCAGTTGCACGTGGTCAAGGATCTGGTTAATGCGGTCCTGGAACTGCAGTTGTACCAGGATGTCGCTGACCTCACGGTCGACCTCGCGGCCTTCGTCCTGCAATTGCTCCACGGTCGTGCTCAGCTTCATTGCCGACTGGCGGAAATCGGCAATCACGCGATCGATCACGGAACGCGTGTTTTCGACGATCTCGCCGCTGGCCGGATCCTCGGCGCTCGCGCCGATGGCGGCCAGGATCTGCTGGCGCGTGTTCTTGGCACGGGCAGCGATCTGGCGACTGTTCTCGGCCGAACGCTCGGCCAGCTCCTGCCAGCTCTGTTCGCTGCTGAGCAGGTCGGTCACGCCGGTCTGCCCGGCCAGTTGCTCGTTCTGCTGCGCCAGCCGACGGATCTCGTCGTTGCCGGACATCACCGCATCGAAGCGGCTGGCCAGGGCCTGGCGTTGCGCCAGCATGCCTTCGAGCGCCACGGCGATGCTGCCCAGCTGCTCGGCGGCGTGCTCGACGGTCTGCAAGATCTCTGCGCTGGCGCCGTGGCGCGCCGGATCCAGCGCCTGGCCCAACCGTTCATGGATGCCCACGAACCGCGCCGACAGGCTGTCGATGGCCGACTGCGTCTGGGCACGGGCCAATTGCACGTTGCCACGCCATACCGGCAGGACATCACGCAAGAGAGCGGCCAGTCGGCTGTCGGCCGCCAGGGCCGGTTCCGGCGTGGACCGTGACGCCCCCTCAGCCAGGACGACCGACGAAGACGGCGCCGGCAGGCAAGTCAGGTAAAAGGCGCCACCGATGAGCAAGCCCACCAGGGCACCCAGCCACCAATGCTGCGCCAGCATCATGAACAGCAGCAGGTTCACCATGCACAGCACAGGCAAGATATTGCGAAGCGATTTCAAAGCCACTATCCCAGGTCATAGTTCGTTGTTGTCGGTGCGACCGGCCTGCATGTGCCCGGACGCGCGCAGCTCTCCTCCATCGACGTTATCGGCAAGCGAAGAGCGATCTTTTGGCGCCAGGCCAAAGATTTAAGTTGTTTTTCACTTGTTTCAGGCCTCGCCCTGCACGGCGAGCGCACTAGTGGTGATTCTATTGTGCTGGCTGCCAGGGGCTGCCCTTGCGAGGAATAAAGGGCTAATTCGGGCTGTTTATCCTTCACACAGGAAAAACCGTCAAAAAATATCAATCTGGCAATACTACGCTTGCGCCCGGCCCCCTCCGGCCCGCCTGAAATCAACTACAATGCCCGGCCGGCGCGCCCGCTGGAGTGCGCACCAGGATGATGCGCGGCAAGCGCGCCTTACTCGTTGAGGAGGTTCAATACCAATGGCAGGCTATCTTCAGGAATCCGGCGCCGTGCGCGCCAAGCCGGTGACGACACTTACCTTGCAGGCCATGCGCGCCAAGGGCGACAAGATCAGCATGCTGACCTGTTATGACGCCAGCTTCGCGACCTTGATGGAACGTGCGGGTCTGGAAACGGTTCTCATTGGCGACTCGCTGGGCATGGTGTGCCAGGGACACGATTCGACCCTGCCGGTCACCATCACCGATATCGCCTACCACACCGCCAGCGTGGCGCGTGGCAGCAGTACCATGCTGGTGATCGCCGACCTGCCCTTCGGCACCTATCCCACGCCCGAAGAAGCCTTCCGCAATGCGGCCCTGCTGATGCAGGCAGGCGCGCAGATGGTCAAGCTCGAAGGCGGGGTCTGGCTGGCTGACACCATCAGCTTCCTGACCCAGCGCGGCATTCCGGTGTGTGCCCATATCGGCCTTACGCCGCAGTCGGTACACCAGCTGGGCGGCTTCAAGGTGCAGGGCAAGACCAGCGACGGCGCCACGCAACTGCACGCCGACGCCCTGGCGGTGCAGCAGGCCGGTGCCTCGCTGGTAGTGATCGAGGCGGTGCCCGCGGCACTGGGCAAGGAAGTCACCGACCGCCTGGCCATTCCCACCATCGGCATTGGCGCCGGCCCCGATTGCTCGGGCCAGGTGCTGGTGATGCATGACATGCTGGGGGTATTCCCAGGTCACAAGAGCCGTTTCGTGCGCAACTTCATGGAAGGCGCCGATGGCATCGAGGCGGCCGCGAAGGCCTACGTGGCGGCCGTCAAGGACGGCAGCTTCCCGGCTCAGGAACATTGCTTCTGATCCGGTGGCACCGACGGGCTGATCCGGCCTGTGGATAAGAAAACGGCCAGCGAATCGCTGGCCGTTTTGCTTTGTTGCTAAGGGTCGTACCGGATTACTCGAAGAATTCCTTGACCTTGTCCTTCCAGGTCTTGGTCTGCGGGCTGTGCTTGGCGCCGCCTTCGGTGGTGAGCTGCTCGAATTCGCGCAGCAGTTCCTTCTGGCGCTCGGTCAGCTTGACCGGGGTTTCCACCACGACGTGGCAGAACAGGTCGCCCGGGAAGCCCGAACGCACGCCCTTGATACCCTTGCCGCGCAGACGGAAGGTCTTGCCGCTCTGGGTGCCTTCAGGAATCGAGAATGAGGCCTTGCCGTTGAGCGTAGGCGCTTCGATCTCGCCGCCCAGGGCGGCCTTGGCGAAGGAAATCGGCATCTCGCAATGCAGGTCGTCACCATCGCGCTGGAACACATCGTGAGGCTTGATGTGGATTTCCACATACAGGTCGCCCGGAGGACCGCCGTTGACACCCGGCTCGCCATTGCCCGAGGAACGGATACGCATGCCGTCGTCGATGCCTTCGGGGATCTTCACTTCCAGCGTCTTGTTGCGCTTGATACGACCGGCACCCGCACAAGTGGTGCAGGGTTCCGGGATGACCTTGCCGCTGCCGTGGCACTTGGGGCAGGTCTGCTGGATGCTGAAGAAGCCCTGCTGCATGCGCACCTGGCCGTGGCCACCGCAGGTCGAGCAGGTCACAGGCGACGTCCCGGGCTTGGCGCCGCTGCCGTGGCAGGTGTCGCACTGGTCCCAGGAGGGTACGCGGATGGTGGTGTCGAAGCCGTGAGCGGCCTGTTCCAGGGTGATTTCCAGGTTATAGCGCAGATCCGCGCCGCGATAGACCTGCGGGCCTGCATTGCGCCCGCCACGTCCGCCGCCGCCACCGAAGATGTCGCCGAAGATGTCGCCGAAGGCGTCGGCAAAGCCGCCCGCACCGGCGCCACCACCGGCACCCATGTTGGGGTCGACGCCGGCGTGTCCATAGCGGTCGTAGGCCTCGCGCTTCTGCGGGTCCGACAGCATCTCGTAGGCTTCCTTGACCTCCTTGAACTTGTCTTCCGCACCCTTGCTGTCCGGGTTGCGGTCAGGATGGTACTTCATCGCCAGCTTGCGATAAGCCTTCTTGATCTCGTCGTCGGTGGCGTTCTTGGCCAGTCCGAGCACTTCATAAAAATCGCGTTTTGCCATGTTGTATAACCCACCTTGTTATTGTGTTCCGTCGCTGCTGCGATGGCCTGCATCTGCGGCCGCGCAAGCACGACCGGAAACCAACAATGTGAAAAAGCCGAGTTCAGCTTTTGACTGCGGACTCGGCGTACCGGCCTGGCCGAAAACTGCCCCGGCCGGGTGGATGCTGCTGGAACTGACTTCCTAAAAAGCCGCCCGGGCTGCGGCAAACCGCACCCGGGCGCGAGCGCTGACGTCAGGTGAAACGACGCGTCAGTCCCGGATTACTTCACTTCCTTGAAGTCGGCGTCGACCACGTTGTCGTCCTTCGCGGCTGCACCACCGGCACCGGCAGCACCAGCCTGGGCGCCTGCGGCACCGGCTGCACCACCGGCGGCAGCGGCTTGCGCCTGCTGGTCGGCGTACATCTTTTCGCCCAGCTTTTGCGCTGCGGTCGACAGGGCTTCGGTCTTGGCATCGATGCTGGCCTTGTCGTCACCCTTCAAGGCCTCTTCCAGGGACTTGATGGCGGACTCGATGACTTCCTTCTCGCCGGCTTCCAGCTTGTCGCCGTATTCGCCCAGGGCCTTCTTGGTCGAGTGCACCAGCGCGTCACCCTGGTTGCGGGTTTCGGCCAGTTCCTTCAGACGCTTGTCTTCCTCGGCGTTGGCTTCGGCGTCGCGCACCATCTTTTCGATCTCTTCCTCATTCAAGCCCGAGTTGGCCTTGATGGTGATCTTGTTTTCCTTGCCGGTGGCCTTGTCCTTGGCGCCCACGTGCAGGATGCCGTTGGCGTCGATGTCGAAGGTCACTTCGATCTGCGGGGTGCCGCGCGGTGCCGGCGGGATGCCTTCCAGGTTGAACTCGCCCAGGGCCTTGTTGCCTGCGGCCATTTCACGCTCGCCCTGGTAGACCTTGATGGTCACGGCCGGCTGGTTGTCGTCGGCAGTGGAGAACACCTGGCTGAACTTGGTCGGGATGGTGGTGTTCTTCTTGATCATCTTGGTCATGACGCCGCCCATGGTCTCGATACCCAGCGACAGCGGGGTCACGTCCAGCAGCAGCACGTCCTTGCGGTCGCCCGAGAGGACCGAACCCTGGATCGCGGCGCCCACGGCGACGGCTTCGTCAGGGTTGACGTCACGGCGCGGATCCTTGCCGAAGAATTCCTTGACCTTCTCGATGACCTTGGGCATGCGGGTCATGCCGCCGACCAGGATCACGTCGTCGATATCGGAGACCTTCACGCCGGCATCCTTGATGGCGGTGCGGCAGGGTTCGATGGTCTTGGCGATCAGTTCCTCGACCAGGGACTCCAGCTTGGCGCGGGTGATCTTCAGGTTCAGGTGGACCGGCGCGCCATTGGCCATGGCGATGTAGGGCTCGTTGATCTCGGTCTGTTGCGAGGACGACAGCTCGATCTTGGCGCGTTCGGCCGAGGCCTTGATGCGCTGCAGGGCGATGGCGTCCTTGGACAGGTCCAGGCCGTTGATCTTCTTGAATTCCTCGATGATGTAGTCGATCAGGCGCTGGTCGAAGTCTTCGCCACCCAGGAAGGTGTCACCGTTGGTGGAGAGCACTTCGAACTGCTTTTCGCCATCGACGTCGGCGATTTCGATGATGGAGACGTCGAAGGTGCCGCCGCCCAGGTCATACACGGCGATCTTGCGGTCACCCTTTTCAGCCTTGTCCAGGCCGAAGGCCAGCGCAGCCGCGGTCGGCTCGTTGATGATGCGCTTGACATCCAGACCGGCGATGCGGCCAGCGTCCTTGGTGGCCTGGCGCTGGGCATCGTTGAAGTAGGCCGGCACGGTGATGACGGCTTCGGTGACTTCTTCGCCCAGGTAGTCTTCGGCGGTCTTCTTCATCTTGCGCAGGACTTCTGCGGAGATCTGCGGCGGTGCCAGCTTCTTGTCGCGCACGCCGATCCAGGCGTCGCCGTTGTCGGCGGCCACGATCTGGTAGGGCATCAGGTTGATGTCCTTCTGCACTTCCTTTTCGGTGAACTTGCGACCGATCAGACGCTTGGCGGCGTAGATGGTGTTCTTCGGGTTGGTGACGGCCTGGCGCTTGGCGGGTGCGCCGACGAGGATCTCGCCGTCTTCCTGGTAGGCGATGATGGAAGGCGTGGTACGCGCGCCTTCGGAGTTCTCGATCACCTTGGGCTGATTGCCTTCCATGACGGAAACGCAAGAGTTGGTGGTGCCCAGGTCAATGCCAATGATTTTTCCCATGATTTTTCCTTCGATCTTTCAGCCCTGGATGCCGGGCTACAGTAGTTTTGAATGGTTTTAATATGTGGAGGAAAAGCGGACTTTCAAGCGCCGGAACCACTTCATGAAGCAAAAATGATGCCTTTTCCTGCTTCCTGCCGCCGACGCCAGTCCCGTCACTTTCCCTGGGCTACCGTCACCAGCGCCGGGCGCAGCAGACGGTCGGAAATCATGTAGCCTTTTTGCAGCACGGCCACGACCGTGTTGGGGTCTTGCTCGGCCGGCACGGCCGAGACGGCCTGGTGCTTCATCGGGTCCAGCTTCTCGCCGGCTTGCGGGTTGACTTCCTGGAGCTTGTTCTTCTCGAAGGCCGAGGAGAGTTGCTTCAGGGTCATGTCCACGCCTTCCTTGAGCGATTCCAGAGACGCGTTTTCGATCTTCAGGGCCATTTCCAGGCTGTCCTTGACGGCCAGCAGGGATTCGGCAAAGCCTTCGATGGCGAACTTGTGGGCCTTGGCGATATCTTCCTGGGCACGGCGGCGGATGTTCTCGCCGTCGGCACGGGCACGCAGGAAGGCGTCCTGCATCTCGGCAGCCTTGGCTTCAGCAGCGGCCAGCTTGTCTTCCAGGGTCGGCTCGGCAGGCGCTGCCTCGGCGGTGGCGGCCTGGTCGACCGGTGCGTCTTGCTGGGCGGTTTGGGCTTCCTGTTTTTCCATGTCTTGCATTCCTGAAATACCTCCAACAAATCAATGAGTTATATGCGGCTGACGGTCAATTTCGCGGCGCCGTCAGCGCAAGATGCCGCTCAAGTAAGGCATATCCCTGGTTTTTCAAGGGCTTTTTGCCTATTCCTGCCCGTTCAAGTCCAAAATTGTTACGGGCAGTTACAGAAATTACCAGGCCGGGCTTCAAGTTCACTCCAGCCCGACCTAAACTGAAGACGGGTCTGGCAGTATGTCCGCCTGACCTCCCCCTCTTGCTTCGTCGTGCCAACGAGGTGACATCATGAAACTGCCACTGATTGCAGCTACCATCATCATTGCCGCCTACAGCGTGCTGGCTACCGCCTGGATCAGCTACACCCATCTGGTCGGTGAATACGCAATGTAAGGCGTCAAGCAGGTCGCACCACCCCGCTCGCCAGTCGCTAGCCACCATTATCAAATCAGCAACAAAAAGCCACGGGCAACCCGCTATTCTAGCAGGCCGCGCGTGGCTTTCCGCCTATGGCGGGCCCGCCAGGCGAATCACATCAATTCAATGATCCATGACGCCCGATGACCGGGGTGCGCCCAGGGCATTGGCGCGTTCGGCACTGATGGCGCACTGCCGCGCCATTTCTTCGCGGGCGGCGGCATTGCTCATGGTCGGCCAGCCGGCCAGGTGCTGTTCGACGATCTCGACCATGCCGGTGATCCAGGCGGGCGATTCGTTCAGGCAGGGGATGAAATGGAATTGCTGGCCGCCGGCATGCAGGAACTCGGCCTTGGCTTCCATGGCGATCTCTTCCAGCGTTTCCAGGCAATCGCTGGTGAAACCGGGGCACATCACGTCGACCCGGCCCACGCCTTGCCGCCCCAGTTCCTGCAGGGTCGGCGCGGTATAGGGTTGCAGCCACTCGGCCTTGCCGAAGCGCGACTGGAAGGTGACCAGGTATTGCTCCTCCGACAGGCCCAGCGATTGCGCCAGCAGGCGCGCGGTCTTGTAGCACTCGCAGTGGTAGGGATCGCCCAGCAGCAGGGTGCGCTTGGGTACGCCGTGGAAACTCATGACCAGCTTGTCCGGGCGACCGTTGATATCCCAATGGTCGAGCACCGATTGGCGCAGCGCCTGGATATAGGCGTCCTGGTCGTGATAGTTGCGGATCAGGCGCAGTTCGGGGATGTTGCGCACCACGCGGTAGTGGTCGAACACCGCATCGAAGATGGAGGCCGTGGTGGTCCCCGAATACTGCGGATAGGCCGGCAGGATCAGGATGCGCGTGCAGCCCTGCTCCTTGAGGCGGTCCAGCACCTCGTTGACCGACGGGGCGCCATAGCGCATGGCGTACTCCACCCGCAACTGATGATGGCCGCGCGCAGCCAGCTGCGCACCCAGCGCCGCCGCCTGGCGCGCGGTGTGCACGCGCAAGGGTGAACCCTGCTCGGTCCAGATGCTGGCGTACTTCTCGGCCGACTTGCCGGAGCGGAACGGCAGGATGATGCCGTTGAGGATGAACCACCACAGCGCGCGCGGGATCTCCACCACCCGAGGATCGGACAGGAACTGCTTCAGGTAGCGGCGCAGGGAGCGCGCATCGGGTGCGTCCGGGGTGCCCAGGTTGACCAGTACCACGGCCGTGGAGGCCATGCTGCCGTGGGTGTGGGGAGGTTCTTTGCGAAAGGCCATCGGGTATCCAGGTTCTTGTCTTGCAATGAGGATCAGGAGGCCAGCAACTCGCGCGCATGCTTGCGCGTGGTGGCGGTGATTTCCAGCCCGCCCAGCATGCGGGCGATTTCTTCTACACGCGCCTTGGCGTCCAGGCCGTCGATATCGGAGAGGGTCTTGCCGTCTTCGCTGCGCTTCTTGACCTGGTAGTGCTGGTTGGCCTGGCTGGCCACCTGCGGCAGGTGGGTCACGCACAGCACCTGGCGCTCCTGGCCCAGCCGCTTGAGCAACCGCCCCACCACTTCGGCGACGGCGCCGCCGATGCCGCTGTCGACTTCGTCGAAGATCAGCGTGGGAACGCTGGTAGCGGCCGAGGTGATCACCGAGATGGCCAGCGAGATGCGCGCCAGTTCCCCACCTGAGGCCACCTTGGCCAGCGCGCGCGGCGCCACGCCGGCGTGGCCGGCCACCAGGAACTCGACCTGCTCCAGCCCGTAGGCTGCCGGCTCGCCCTCGTTGAGCGCGATCTGGAAGCGGCCACCGGCCATCGACAGGTCCTGCATGGCGGCGGTGACGGCTTCGCCCAGTGCCACGGCAGCCTTGGCACGCGCCTTGGAGAGCTTCTGCGCCAGGCCCAGGTAGGCGGTCTTGAGCTTGTCTTCCTGGGCACGCAGGGCATCGAGGTCGCTGGCGTCGGCCAGTTGCTTCAATTGCTCGGCCAGCTTCTGGTGTTCGGCCGGCAGCTCATCGGGAGCCACATGGAATTTGCGGGCGGTCGAATGGATCGCCTCCAGCCGCTCTTCCACCGCTTGCAGGCGGGCCGGATCGAGCTCGACGCGCCCCAGGTAATCGTTGAGGGCATAGACTGCTTCCTGCAGCTGGATCTGGGCCGGCTCCAGGGAGTCGAGCACGGGCTTCAAGGCCGTATCGACATCGACCAGCTTGGAGAGCTTTTGCGTGATCGAGGACAGCTGCGAGAGGATCGGCGACTCCGATTCCGAAATCACACCCAGCGCGTCCTGGGCCGCGCCGATGAGCGCGGCCGCGTGCGACAGGCGGCTGTGCTCGACGCTGATCTCGGCCCATTCGCCGGGCTTGACAGCCAGCTTGTGCAACTCGGCCACCTGCCATTCGAGGCGCTCGCGCTCCAGCAGCACGTTGCGCGCATCCAGCTCGAACTGTTCGCGCTGGCGCGCCAGCGCACGCCAGGTCTTGTAGGCCGCAGCGACCTCGCGCGCCTGCTCCAGCAGGCCGGCCTGGCTATCGAGCAACTGGCGCTGGGCATCGCTCTTCATCAGCGACTGGTGGGCGTGCTGGCCATGGATATCGACCAGCATCTCGCCCACTTCGCGCAATTGTGCGGCGGTGGCGGCACTGCCATTGATGTAGGCCTTGCTGCGTCCGGCATTGTCGATGACCCGGCGCAGCAGCACGCCACCGTGTTCGTCGGCGAATTCGTGTTCTTCCAGCCAGGCCTGGACCTCGGCAGTGGCCGTGAAGTCGGCGCTGACATCGGCCCGCGCTGCGCCTTCGCGCACCACACTGGGATCGCCCCGCCCGCCCAGGGTCAGCGCCAGGGCATCGATCAGGATGGATTTGCCGGCACCGGTCTCGCCGGTGAAGACGGAAAACCCGCGAGCAAATTCGATCTCGATGGCATCGACAATCACGAAGTCGCGGATCGTTAGGGTACGCAGCATGGTGGTCTCGGAACGGGTTGGTCGAACAGGCCGGATTCTGATGCAGGCCGGCATGCGCCGGCCGCGCTTATTGTAGCCGGCCTTCTATCGAAGGATATTCATTCCAGTGCAGCTTCTCGCGCAGGGTGTCGAAATAGCTCCAGCCCTCGGGATGCAGGAAGGTGATCTTGTGGGCCGAGCGGCGGATCACGATGCGGTCGCCGTGCAGCACGCTGGTCAGGGACTGCATGTCGAAGTTGGCGCTGACCTCGCGTCCGGAGACCACCTGGATGACGATCTCGCAGGAGTCCGACAGCGTGATGGGGCGATTAGACAAGGAATGCGGCGAGATCGGCACCATCACGATGCCATGCAGGCTGGGATGCAGGATGGGACCGCCGGCCGACAGGGCATAGGCGGTGGAGCCGGTGGGGGTGGCCACGATCAGACCGTCGGAGCGCTGGTTGTACATGAAGCGGCCATCGACCTCGACGCGCAGCTCGACCATGCCGGAGGTGGAGCCCCGCGCCACCACCACGTCGTTCAGGGCCAGGGCGCGGAAGATCTCGCCACCCTCGCGATAGACCCGCGCCTCCAGCAGCGAACGCGACTCGGCTTCGACCTTGCCTTCCAGCATTTCGCCCAGAGCCGGTATCATGCGGTCTTGAGCGATGTCGGTGATGAAGCCCAGACGCCCCTGGTTGATGCCGATCAGCGGTACGTTATAGGGGGCGAGCTGGCGCGCGATGCCCAGCATGGTGCCATCACCGCCGATGACGATGGCCACGTCGGCATGCTGGCCGATCTGCTCGGGCGTCATGCTGTCATACCCTTGTAGCGCGATGTTGGCGGCGGTCTCGGTTTCGAAGACCACGGTGTGTCCGTGCGACTCCAGGAACACGGCGATATCCGACAGGATCTGGGCAATGCCGACGGCCTGGAACTTGCCGACGATGGCGACGGTTTTGGGTACGGCTGCCTGAACGGGTAATTTGATGGGCCACATGCTGCGGATTAGACCATAATTTGAGATGACTTTGTAATGAAACCACCCGCTTCTCCCCCGCCCACCGGGCCCCATGCGCCGGCCAGGCCGCCCATCGAGGCGGTCCTGTTCGACCTCGACGATACGCTCTGGGCCATCGAACCCGTGCTGCTGCGCGCCGAAGGCCTGCTCTACGACTGGCTGCGCCAGCACGCCCCGCGCGTGACCGCCGCCCACACCATCGCCAGCCTGCGCGAGCGCCGCATGGCCTTGATCAAGTCCGATCCGGCCTTGCGCATCGATCTCTGGAAACTACGCCATACCGCCTTGAGCCAGGTCTTTCGCGAGCACGGCGAAGACCTGGCCCTGGTGGAGCCGGCCATGGCCCTGTTCTCGGAGGCCCGCAGTACGGTGACGCTGTTCGACGACGTCGAACCGGGCCTGCTGCGCCTGAAAGACAAGCTGACCCTGGGCTCGGTTTCCAACGGCTTTGCCGACCTGGAGCGCATCGGCCTGGCGGGGCACTTCGGCGTCTCCATCGCCGCCCACCGCTTCGGCACGGCCAAGCCCGACCCGGCCATCTTCCACGCCGCCTGCGCCGCCCTGCAGGTGGCGCCGGGCGCCACCGTCTATGTCGGCGACGATCCGCTGCTCGATGTCCAGGGGGCCCGCCAGGCCGGCCTGCGGGCGGTCTGGATGAACCGTTTCGACCGTACCCTGCCCGAAGGCATCGTCGCCGACGCCATCTGCCGGGACCTGCACGAACTGCATGACTGGCTGCAGTCACAGGCCTGAAAACCGGGTCAATTCAGGCAGCCCGTCACGCCGCTGTCACCATTTGCCGGATATGCCGCTAGAATATGCACCATGCAACTCGATAATCGCGCCCGCACACTCCTGAAGGCCCTGGTCGAACGGTACATCGCCGACGGCCAGCCGGTGGGCTCGCGCGCGCTGTCGAAACTGTCGGGCCTGGAGCTGTCGCCGGCGACCATCCGCAACATCATGGCCGACCTGGAAGAGATGGGCTTCGTGGCCAGTCCGCATACCTCGGCCGGGCGCGTACCGACGCCGCGCGGCTACCGCATGTTCGTCGACACCCTGCTGACGGTGGAGGCAATCGACGAGAGCGCCCTGGAAGGTCGCCTGCAGCCGCGCCTGCAGAATGCCACGCCGCAGAAGATCATCACCAACGCCGCCCAGGTGCTGTCGTCGCTGTCGCAATTCGCCGGCGTGGTCATGACGCCGCGGCGCGAATCGGCGTTCCAGCAGATCGAATTCCTGCGGCTGTCGGAAAAGCGTATCCTGCTGGTGATCGTCGACCAGGGTGGCGACGTGCAGAACCGCATGCTGCTCACCGAAGTCGACTACACCCCCAGCCAGCTGACCCAGGCCGCCAACTACATCAACCAGCACTATGCCGGCCAGTCCTTCGACCAGATACGACTGCACTTGCAGGGCGAGCTGCGCCAGCTGCGCGACGACATGACCGCGCTCATGCAGGCAGCCGTGGAAGCCGGCAGCGACGCCATGAGCGAAGAGGCCGACAACAACGTCGTCATCTCCGGCGAACGCAACCTGCTGTCGGTGACCGATCTGTCCTCGAACATGAATTCGCTGCGCCAGCTCTTCGACATGTTCGAGCACAAGACCGGCCTGCTGCAGTTGCTGGATGTCTCCAGCAAGGCCACCGGCGTGCAGATCTTCATCGGCGGCGAATCGCAGCTGCTGCCCATGGATGAGATGAGCATCGTCACCGCCCCCTACGAGGTCAACGGTCGCATCGTCGGCACCCTGGGCGTCATCGGCCCCACCCGCATGGCCTACGAGCGCGTCATCCCCATCGTCGACATCACGGCCAAGCTGCTCTCCAGCGCCCTGAGCCAGCACTGACGGTGGCCATGGCGTCATATTGCCGTTGCCGGAATGCAAAAAAAGCCACGTGTTACATCACGTGGCTTTTTCTTTGCAAAGGATTGCCTGCGTAAAACCGGGCAATCCCGGCGTGCTTACTTCTTCAGTTTCTTGCAGTTCTTGCAATGTCCGTAGAGGGCCAGCGCGTGGTCGGCGATCTCGAAACCATGTTCCTGGGCGATCTTGAGCTGGCGCTTCTCGATCTCGGCGTCGAAGAATTCCTCGACCTTGCCGCAATCCAGGCAGACCAGGTGGTCGTGGTGCGAACCTTCGTTCAGCTCGAAGACGGCCTTGCCGGTCTCGAAGTGATTGCGCTGGAGCAGGCCGGCCTGCTCGAACTGGGTCAGCACGCGGTAGACGGTCGCCAGGCCCACGTCGAGATTGTCGGAGAGCAACTGTTTGTAGACATCTTCAGCGCTCAGGTGGCGCACGGAAGTGTTCTGGAAGATCTCAAGGATCTTCAGGCGAGGCAGCGTAGCCTTCAGGCCGCTGGCCTTGAGTTCGGATGGATTGTTGGGCATGGTAGCGTGGGTTTCGGGGTTTTACTGGTCTTGAACGGACATGCGCCAGCCGGGGAGAAAGCGCCTGGGGAGGCTGCGGGCGAAGGGTGTGGAGAATGCCTTTTGCGCCCGGAACGCACTCATGCCTATTTAAGAAGTAAGTTCTAGCTTATCATATAGTGCTTTAGGCTCATGGCTCAACCCGGTTGAAATCTTTATGCGCATGCTTTCCCGAATGAAGTCCCGTCATCCCTCCGCCGCAATCGGCCTCTTGGCCGCCCTGGCCGTGTCGCTGGCCGGCTGCTCCTCGACCAAGGAGCCCAGCCAGACCGCCCAGGCCGCTCCGGCAGACACGTCGGGGGTGAAGGTGTCCGGCAAGAGCAATAGCCTGTTCGGCTTCCTCAAGCCCTATCGCATCGATATCCAGCAGGGCAACTTCGTCTCCAAGGAGATGGTGGCGCAGCTGCGTACGGGCCTGACCCGCGACCAGGTCCGCTTCGTGCTGGGTACGCCGCTGCTGACCGACATGTTCCACTCCAACCGCTGGGACTACGATTTCCGCCTGGCCAAGGGCAGTGGCGAGGTCATGACCAGCCGCGTCTCGGTATTCTTCAAGGATGACCTGCTGGAGCACGTCGAAGGCGGCGAGAACCTGCCCACCGAGAGCGAATACCTGACCCTGATCACCAATGCCAAGGTCGGCGCCAAGCCGGCGTTGAGCGATACCGAGATCCACCAGGCCTCGCCGGTGGCGCCCTCTTCTGCCACCAAGTAATTCCGAGTTTTCCATGACTGCATTGAATATCGCGGTAGCCGGCGCCTCCGGGCGCATGGGCCGCATGCTGATCGAAGCCATCCTCGACGCCGACGACCTCAAGCTCGCCGGCGCCCTCGATACCCCCAGCTCCCCTGCCATCGGCAGCGATGCAGGCCTGTTCCTGGGCAGGACCACCGGTGTGATCATCGAGTCCGACCTGGCAAAAGGCCTGGCCCAGGCCGATGTGCTGATTGACTTCACCCGTCCCGAAGGCACCCTGAAGCACCTCGAATACTGCGCTGCCCATGGCGTGAAGGTGGTCATCGGCACCACCGGCTTCGAAGCCGAGGGCAAGGCCGCCATCGCCGAGTTCGCCCAGAAGACCGCCATCATGGCCGCCCCCAACATGAGCGTGGGCGTGAACGTGACCCTGAAGCTGCTGGAGCTGGCCGCCAAGAATTTCTCGCACGGCTACGACATCGAGATCATCGAGGCGCACCATCGCCACAAGGTCGACGCCCCCTCCGGCACCGCCCTGAAGATGGGTGAAGTCATCGCCGACGCGCTGGGCAAGAAGCTCGACGACGTGGCCGTCTACGCCCGCGAAGGTGTCACCGGTGAACGCGATCCGTCCTCGATCGGTTTTGCCACCGTGCGCGGCGGTGACATCATCGGCGACCACACGGTCCTCTTTGCCGGCATCGGCGAGCGCATCGAGATCTCGCACAAGTCCTCCAGCCGCGTCTCCTACGCCATGGGCAGCCTGCGTGCCGCACGCTTCCTGGCCGACAAGGCAACGGGCCTGTACGACATGCAGGACGTGCTGGGCTTCAAGTAAGCCCGCCTGCCGTCCCGCCATGAGATCCGCTGCCGCGCCTTCCAGGTCCGGCAGCGAATTTTTTTGGTAGACCTCCGTCCTATATTGACTGACCGCCGGGCACTTGCGCACGGCCCTTGAACGAAAGAACGCACCATGGAATCGAATGTTGGTTTTGCCCACTACTGGGCGCAGGGTGATGCCATTTCCCACTCTGTCGCCTACCTGCTGCTGATCATGTCCATCGCCAGCTGGTTCTACATCCTCTCCAAGGCCTGGGCGGCCTGGCGCATCCGCCGCGGCAGCAATGCCCTGGAACAGTTCTGGCAGGCGCCCACGCTGGCCGATGCCACCGCCGCCATGCAGCAGCTCGACAGCGAACAGATCTACACCCCCATGGCCGAGCGCGCCGCCGAGGCCGCCGACATCGGTACCCGCCAGCAGGGGATGCCCTCGCTGAACGCCGCCACCGACCAGGGCGAGCTGATCACCCGCACCCTGCGCCGCGAAATCAACCGTGTCTCGGCGCGCCTGGAACGTGGCCTGACACTGCTGGCCTCGGTGGGATCGACCGCCCCCTTCGTGGGCCTGTTCGGTACCGTCTGGGGCATCTATCACGCACTGGCGGCGGTGTCCTCCAGTGGCACGGTGCAGATCGACAAGGTGGCCGGCCCCGTGGGCGAAGCCCTGATCATGACCGCGCTGGGCCTGGTGGTGGCGATCCCCGCCGTGCTGGCCTATAACGCCTTCACCCGCATCAACCGCGTGGTGCTGGCCGAACTGGACGGCTTCGCCCATGACCTGCATGCCTATCTCACCACCGGCGAACGTGTCGGCGGCATGCGCGGCAAGTAAGCCTTGGCAACCCACAGGAGGCAAGCATGAGTTTCGGCGGATTCAACGACAACCAGAACTCGGCCCCGATGGCCGACATCAATGTCACCCCCATGGTGGACGTGATGCTGGTGCTGCTGGTGATCTTCATCATCGCAGCGCCCATGTTCACCCACGCAATCAAGCTGGACCTGCCCACCGCGCAGTCGGCACCCGCCCCGGAAAAACCGGAGACCATCACGCTGGGCATAGACGCGGCCGGCAAGCTGTACTGGAACGACCAGCAGGTCAGCAGCGAAGAGCTCGACGCCCGCCTGGCGGCGGCCTCCCACAAAGAGCCGCAACCCGAGCTGCAATTGCGCGCCGACAAGTCGACCCGCTACCAGACCATCGCCGAGGTGATGGCCGCCGCCCAGGGAGCCGGCATGACCAAGCTGGGCTTCGTCACTGACCCGCGCGCGCAGGCCAAGACCAGGTAATCAGGCAATTCATCAGGAAAGAAGAGGCGCATCCATGGCCACCGTACAACTGGCGGGCGACCGCATCACCGACTGGGACAGCTTCCATAGCGAGAGCGCACAGGCCTTCGGCTTCCCGGAATTCTATGGCCGCAACATGGATGCCTGGGTCGATTGCCTGTCCTACCTGCGCGACGACGAGGGCATGAGCAAGTTCAAGCTCAAGCCCAAGGAAATGCTGAGGATAGAGATCAGCCACAGCGCCGACCTGCACCAGCGCCTGCCGGAACTGGTGGAAGAGGTGGAGTTCTGCTGCACGGCCATCAATGACCGTTGCGAGGACTATGACGAAGCGCCGGTGATCGAGCTGGTCTGGAAGTAATGGATCTTCATCGCGAGATGCCTACCGTTCGTCCTGAGTAGCGGCGCAGCCGCGTATCGAAGGCGCTCCTGAAGTCGCGCCTTCGATATGGCCCGACGCGGGCCTACTCAGGTCGAACGGTAGAGGGTCCATCCTGATTCATTTATCTGCCCGATCGAACTGCTGGTGCGCATCAATCTGCAGGATAGATCAATCGATCAGTTCATCCCCGTCATAGAACGGATACGGCCCCTCGAACTGGCCGATGAATGCCGTATGGCTGACCAGGCTACTGGCCTTCTCATCCCACCAATGCAGCTGGAATCCCGGCGGCTCCATCACGAAGCAGGAAGGGGCCTGCGGATCCAGGTCCAGCTGCACCTGATGTGATACACCGGGGCAAGTGGTGGCCAGCGTGCCGCCGAAGCGACGCTGGATGGAGCGGTGCAAGTGGCCGCACAGGATGCGTTCCACCTGGGGATGCTTGCGCACCACCGCCTCCAGCGCCTGCGGATCGGCCAGGCCGATGTCATCCATGTGGCCGATACCGGTGGTAAAGGGCGGATGGTGCATCACGATCACGGTGGGCCGTTCCGGTTGCTGGGCCAGCACATCGTCCAGCCACACCAGGCTGGCCGGCGCCAGCGCCCCGGCGCTGGCACGCGGAATCACGGTATCGAGCGCGATGATGCGCAAGGGATGATCCTCGATCACATACTCGATGCGCTCGCCGCCCTGCTGCAGGTAGGTGTGCTCGGGAAACGCCGCGCGCAAGGCTTCGCGCTCGTCATGGTTGCCCGGCAGCAGGTAGTAGGGCATCGCCAGCGGCGCCAGCAGCTCGCGCAGGCAGGCGTACTCGGAGGGCTTGCCGAAATCGACCAGGTCGCCGGTGATGACCAGCGCCTCGGGGCGCTGCTTCAAGCCATTGACCTGGGCCACGCAACGACGCAGGCTCTCGGCCGTATCGACCACGCGATAGGATTTCTTGCCATCGGTCTTGATGTGCAGGTCGGAAATCTGTCCCAGTATCATGCTGCCTCCTTGTCGGCGCGCGGCGCCATCTTCACCAGTGCCTCGGGCAGGACGCGAATGGCGATCTGCTGCCCGGCCTCCCACCAGCCACGCTTGCTGGTCTCGGCGATGATGGGGCGCTCCACGCCGATCTCGATTTCAAAACGGGTACGGTCACCCAGGAAAAACGTATTGATGAGCCGGCCGCGCACGCAATGCGCATCGGCCTCGGTGATGTCGATCACCTGGACATCCTCCGGACGGAACAGGGCCCAGGCCGGCTGGCCCTGGACGATGGCGCCGTCGCGCCCATTATCCGCCAGCGGCAGGCTGCCGGTGGGCAGTTGCAGGCGATGTCCTGCCACGATGCCTTCGACCCGGTTCATGGCGCCGATGAAGTCGGCCACGAAGTCGTTGGCCGGGTGGTAGTAGATGCCCTGGGGCGTGCCGATCTGCGAGATCTTGCCCCGCTCCATCACCACGATGCGGTCACCCAGTGCCATCGCCTCGCCCTGGTCGTGGGTGACGTAGATGGCGGTAATGCCCAGGCTGCGCAGCAGCTTGTTGAGATCGCTGCGCACGGCTTCGCGCAGCTTGGCGTCCAGGGCGGTGAGCGGCTCGTCCAGCAGCAGTACGCGCGGCTCCATGGCCAGTGCCCGGGCCAGCGCCACGCGCTGCTTCTGGCCGCCCGAGAGCTGGTCCACGCGCCGCTGCGAGAGCCCCTGCAGGTGCACCATCTCCAGCAGCCGCTCGACGCGCTCGATACGCTCGCCGGCGGGAATGCGGCGGATCTTCATGCCATAGGCGATGTTCTCGCCCACGCTCATGTTGGGGAACAGCGCGTAGTTCTGGAACACCATGCCCACGCCGCGCTTCTCGATGGGCAGCGCGGTCACGTCTTCGTCGCCGAAGAACACGCGCCCGCCCTGGTCGGGAAATTCGAGCCCGGCGATCATGCGCAGCGTGGTGGTCTTGCCGCAGCCCGACGGGCCCAGCAGCACCAGCGTCTCGCCGGGATGGATCTCCAGGTCCAGCGGCTGCAGCGCGCGGGTGCCATTGGCAAAGGACTTGGCGCATTGGGCCAGGCGGATGGAGACGGCTTGTTGATTGGAATCGTTGGACTTCATAGACGGACTTTCTTGCGGGATGCCTGGGTCGCCCACTGCATGCCGATCAGGAGCGGAATAATCATGAAAAAGAAGATCAGCGTATAAGCCGATCCGACCTCCAGCCGCATCGATGCATAGGCATCGGCCAGGCCCACCGGCAGGGTCTGGGTCAGCGGGGTGTGCAGCATCCAGGTGATGTTGAATTCGCCGACCGACAACGTCACCACCATCAGCGCGCCGGCCAGGATGCCCGAGGCGGCATTGGGGATGACGATGCCGAAGAAGCGCTGCATCCGGCCCGCGCCCAGGCTGGCGGCAGCCTCTTCGAGCTGGGCCAGTTGCGAGGACTGCATCACCGCCAGCACCGGACGCACCATGAAGGGCAGCGTGAAAATCACATGGCCGACCAGGATGAAGAAGATGCTGGCGCGGAAGTCACGCCAGGTCCCATAGGCCATGATCAGCGCCAGCGCCGTGGCCAGGCCCGGCACGGCCACCGGCATCATCAGCAATTCCTCGATCACGCGCGCCAGGCGACTGTTGCCGCCACGATAGCGCGCCAGCATGTAGGCCAGCGGCACGCCGGCCACCAGGGTCACCACCAGGCAGGCCAGCGCGATGACCAGCGAGCGCCAGATGGTGGGCTGGTACATCTCCCACACCTGGCCGACCCAGCGCAGGGTCAGGCCGCTGGATATCCCGACGAAGAAATTCTCGGTCACGCCGGCCAGCATCGACAGCACCACAGGCACCACCAGGAAGGCACACACCAGGAGCGTGAAGGCCAGTTGTACGTAGAAACGCAAACGCTTGGGCATCGTCAACTCCTCATGCCGCCGCGGCCACGCCGCTACCGGTGAGCGAACGTGCCAGCGCCAGCACCGCCCAGGTGATCACACCCAGCACGATGGACAGCGAGGCGGCGGTGGCAAAGTTGGCGTAGCCGGTGAATTCGTTGTAGATGGTCATGGGCAGCACATCGATATTGGTGGCCAGGGTGAAGGCGGTACCGAAGGCGCCCACGCTAGTGGCAAAGCAGATCGCGCCGGACGACATCAGCGCCGGCAACAGCGCTGGCAGCACCACGTGCAGCAACACCTGCCAGGGCCGTGCGCCCAGCGAGCGGGCCGCTTCTTCCAGCGAGGGGTCGAGCTTTTCGGCCGCTGCCACCACGGTCAGGATCACCCGCGGGATCGAGAAATACAGGTAACCCAGGAACAGCCCCGAGAGCGAATAGGCAAACACCACCGACTCGCCCACGAGCCAGTTGCTGACGGCGCCGATGATGCCCTGGCGCCCGGCCAGCATGATCACCATGAAGCCGACCACCACGCCGGGAAAGGCCAGCGGGAAGGTCAGCATGGCCAGCAGGACGGACTGGCCGGCAAAGCGGTTGCGTTGCAGGAACAAGCCGACGAAGACCGAGATGGCCAGCGTGGCCAGCGTGACCACCGCCGACAGCGCCAGGGTAGAGAAGAGGCTGGCGGCGTAGTGACGGTTGGTCAGCACGGCCAGGTAGGCCATGGCCCCCTGCGGGCCGGAAGCACCCACGCCGACCAGCCGCACCATGGGCAGCAGCCAGAAGGCGCAGAACAGGGTCACGCCCGGCACGGCAAACCACAGCCATACAGCCTGGCTGGCGGCCACCGGCCGGGACGATGCGGGAAGAACAGTCTTCATGCTTGCTCCTGCATCCTTCACTCAGCGCACTTCAGCCAGATAGCGCTCGCCAAACTTGCGCTGGGCTTCGGCCATCTTGCCGTAGTCGACCGACTTGGCGCGGGCATATTCGGCCGCCGGCAGGAAGCGCGATTCGGCTTCCTTGGACATGGCCGAGGCACGCACCGGACGCAGGTAGGCATTGGCCCAGATGGCCTGGCCCTGGTCGGACAGCAGGAAGTCCAGCACCTTCTTCGCCTCCGCCTGGTGCGGGGCATTCTTCACCAGCGACACCACGTAGGGCACGGTCACGGTGCCTTCGCTGGGGATCACGAAGGCCACGTTGGCGTGGTCCTTGTACTTGGCGCGATAGGCGTCGAAGTCATAGCCCAGCAGGATGGGGATCTCACCCGAGATCAGGCGTGCATAGGAGGTCTGCTTTGGGACGATGGGCTGGTTCTTCTGCAGGTTCTTGAAGTAGCCGATGGCCGGCGAGAAATCGTCCAGCGTGCCGCCCAGGGCCTGGTTGATCGCCACCGCGCCGACATAGCCGACGAAGGCCGAGGCCGGGTCCAGGTAACCGATCAGGCCCTTGTATTCGGGCTTTTGCAGGTCAGCCCAGGACTTGGGGACCGGCTTACCCTTCAGGGCATCGACGTTGACCATGATGCCCATGGTGCCGGAGTGGATAGTGAACCAGTAGCCGTCGGGATCCTTCAGGCCGTTGGGGATGTCGTTCCAGTTGGCGGGCTTGTAGGCGGCCACCAGGTCCTTGTTCTTGGCTTCGATACCGAAGGACACGCCCAGGTAGGTGAAGTCCGCCACCGGGCTGGCCTTTTCGGCCGTCAGCTGGGCCAGGGCCTGGCCGCTGTTCTTGTTGTCCGGCGGGACGGTGACGCCGGTCTTGTCCTTGATGGCCTTGATCTGGGCGGCCCAGTCAGCCCACTCGGGCGGACAGTTGTAGCAGATCGCGGTCTGGGCAGACGCAGCGACGGAGGCCGACAGCAGGAGAGCGCCGGCAGCGGTTTGAATAACACGTTTCAGGAACATGTCAGATCCTTTCCTATGGGTTGGAGAACAAAACAAAACAAAAAGGCAACGAAGCGAAAAAATCAGCCAGGGCACAACGGGAAAATCGAAACTCAGGCACAAGACGCTGCGGCCGGGGCGCCTACCGTCCCACCGTCGCGCAGGCTGTGCGGCAGGATCAGCGGCACCGGCGTCCACACCGGAGGAACTTCGGCCAGCGCCGCCTCCGGTGCGCGGGATTCGATGGCCTGCACCAGGGTGCGCAGGGCGACATCGCCGATGCGCTCGGAGGGCTGCACCACGCTGGCCAGCACCGGCTCCACCAGCGCACCCACCGGGATGCCGTCGAAACCCATCACCGAGATGTCCTGCGGCACCCGCATGCCCAGTGCGCGCAGCTCGCGCATGGCGCTCAAGGCCAGCAGGTCGTTGGAGCAGAACAGGGCCGTCGGACGGCGTTCGGGGTCGGCCATCATCTGCTGGTACTCGTTGGCGGCGGTCAGCGTGTGGCGCTCTACCTCGATGGCTGGCAGGGGAACCAGGCCGGCCGCGCGCATCGCATCCACATAGCCGAAGTAGCGCTGGATGGCGCGGTCGGAGGCATTGAAGCGCCCCGACAGCATCTGGATGCGCCGATGGCCCAGACCGATCAGGTGGTTCACTGCGTCACAGGCGGCGGCACGGTTATCCACCGAGACCGAGGCGCGTGGCGTCACCGTGCCGGCAGGCTCGGCAGTCAATTGGTTGTAGGTCAGCACGAAGGGAATGCGCTCGCGCTCCAGCAGGTCCAGCGTGGCATTGGCCCCGGCATCGGCCACCGTCAGGATCACCCCGTCCACGCGATGCCCCAGCAGCAGTTCCACGGCGGCCGACTCGTCTTGCGGCAGGTATTCGGTGGTGGTGAACATGACCGAGTAGTCCAGCGCACGCGCGGCCAGCTCTATGCCTTGCAGGCATTGCGCAAAGACCGTGTTGGACAGGGTCGGTACCACCACCCCGACGGTGCGCGAATTGCCCGCACGCAAGTTGCGCCCCGTGAAATTGGGACGAAAACCCAGCTCGGCGATGCTGCGATGGATCTTCTCGGCGGTCTCCGCGCTCACCGAACCAGGCTTGTTGAGCAGGCGGGAGACGGTGGCAATGGACACACCGGCCAGATGGGCAACTTGTTTGATGGAGGGGCGCACAGGCAGGCAGGGTTGTATGAAAACGATTTCATGATGCCCATCCTTTGTTACCTCCTCATGACCTTGCACGGCACGCCAGCGGCATGAAAACCACACCGAAACCTTGCCATCTAGAAAATTATCTAGATTTGCAAAGAATACTTTCGATGTTTTACACGAAGCTTTTCGAGGATGTTTTGATAGGGATTCGCGGCTCCCGGAGCCGGCCGGCATGGGATTTATCCCTCCCTGACCGGCCAAGCTTAGCTGCCATCCCTGTCGCCTCCCTGCTCGGGCACAGGGGTCTTTGCCCGCCTCTTCACCGAGGCGGGCTTTTTTTATTGCACTACGGAAAACATCCGGCAGGATGCCTGCCCGGTACCGGCTCGTCGCCGTACTGGGCTGCCGGGGTGGCGAGCCGGTATAATGCAGGGTTCCGAATTCCTCCAACCGATTTCATCCGTTTGCCCGTCATGCAAGATAAATACAGCCCAGCCGAAGTCGAACAGTCCGCTCAGCAGCATTGGAACGCCATCGACGCCTACAATACCGTCGAGAATGCCCGTGACAAGCAAGGTCGCGACAAGAAGAAGTTCTATGCCTGCTCGATGCTGCCCTACCCCTCCGGCAAGCTGCATATGGGCCACGTGCGCAACTACACCATCAACGATGTGATGTACCGCTACCTGCGCATGAACGGTTACAACGTCCTGATGCCGATGGGCTGGGATGCCTTCGGCATGCCCGCCGAGAACGCCGCCATGGCCAATGGCGTGCCGCCGGCGCAATGGACCTATTCCAACATCGAGTACATGAAGTCGCAGATGCAATCGATGGGCCTGGCCATCGACTGGTCGCGCGAGATGACGGCCTGCCGCCCCGAGTACTACAAGTGGAACCAGTGGATGTTCCTGAAGATGCTGGAGAAGGGCATCATCTACAAGAAGACCGGCACCGTGAACTGGGACCCGATCGACCAGACCGTGCTGGCCAACGAGCAGGTCATCGATGGCCGCGGCTGGCGCTCGGGTGCCGTGATCGAGAAGCGTGAAATCCCGATGTACTACGCCAAGATCACCGACTACGCCGACGAGCTGCTGGAACACGTCGAGACCAAGCTGCCCGGCTGGCCCGAGCGCGTGCGCCTGATGCAGGCCAACTGGATCGGCAAGTCCACCGGCGTGCGCTTCGCCTTCCCGCACGAGATCAAGGACGCCAGCGGCCAGCTGATCAACGATGGCAAGCTGTATGTCTTCACCACCCGCGCCGATACCATCATGGGCGTGACCTTCTGCGCCGTGGCCCCGGAACACCCGCTGGCCACCCTGGCCGCCGAGAACAACCCGGCCCTGCAGGCCTTCATCGCCGAATGCAAGCAAGGCAGCGTCATCGAAGCCGACATGGCGACGATGGAAAAGAAGGGCATGCCCACGGGCCTGTACGTCACCCATCCGCTCACCGGCGACAAGGTCGAGGTGTGGATCGGCAACTACGTCCTGATCACCTACGGCGACGGCGCCGTGATGGGCGTGCCGGCGCATGACGAACGCGACTTCGCCTTCGCCCGCAAGTACGGCCTGCCGATCAAGCAGGTCATCGACGTCGACGGGAAGGCCTATTCGACCGACGCCTGGGAAGAATGGTACGGCGACAAGGAAGCCGGCAAGACCATCCACTCCGGCAAATACGATGGCCTGGCCTACCAGGCTGCCGTGGAAGCGGTCGCCGCCGACCTGGCCGCACTGGGCCTGGGCGAGAAGAAGGTCACCTTCCGCCTGCGTGACTGGGGCATCTCGCGCCAGCGCTACTGGGGCACCCCTATCCCCATCATCCACTGCCCGGATTGCGGCGACGTGCCAGTGCCTGAAAAGGACCTGCCGGTGGTGCTGCCCGAAGACTGCGTGCCGGACGGCAGCGGCAACCCGCTGAACAAGCACGAGCAATTCCTCAAGGTCGACTGTCCCAAGTGTGGCAAGCCGGCCCGTCGCGAGACCGACACCATGGACACCTTCGTGGATTCGTCCTGGTACTACATGCGCTATACCTCGCCGGGCAGCAAGGACGCCATGGTCGACGCACGCAACGACTACTGGATGCCCATGGACCAGTACATCGGCGGCATCGAACACGCCGTGCTGCACCTGCTGTATGCGCGCTTCTGGACCAAGGTCATGCGCGACTTCGGCCTGGTCAAGTTCGACGAGCCCTTCACCAACCTGTTGACGCAGGGCATGGTCTTGAACGAGACCTACTACCGTGAAGAAGCCTCCGGCAAGAAGATCTGGATCAACCCGGCCGATGTGGAACTGTCCTTCGACGACAAGGGCCGCCCGGTCTCGGCGATCCTGAAAGCCGACGGCCAGCCGGTGGAAATCGGCGGCACCGAGAAGATGTCCAAGTCCAAGAACAACGGCATCGACCCGCAAGCCCAGATCGACCAGTACGGTGCCGACACGGCCCGCCTGTTCACCATGTTCGCTTCGCCCCCGGAACAGACGCTGGAATGGTCGGGTGCCGGCGTGGAAGGCGCCAACCGCTTCCTGCGCCGCGTCTGGGCCTTCGGCTACAACAATGCCGCGCGCATCAGTGCTGCCGGCGCCGTCGCTGCCATCGATGCTGCCCAGCTGGACGACGGCCTCAAGACCCTGCGCCGCGAAGTCCACAAGGTGCTGCAACAGGCCGACAACGACTTCAAGCGCATCCAGTACAACACCGTGGTCTCGGCCTGCATGAAGATGCTCAACACGCTGGAAGCGGCCAAGCCGGCCGCCGGTGCTGCTGGCGATGCAGTCATCGCCGAGTGCTTCTCGATCTTCCTGCGCGTGCTCAATCCGGTGGCCCCGCACATCACCCACGTGCTGTGGCAGCAACTGGGCTACGCCGCGGTCCAGGGCGATATCCTCGATGCCGACTGGCCCCAGGTCGATGCCGCCGCGCTGGAACAGAGCGAGCTCAAGCTGGTGGTGCAGGTCAACGGCAAGCTGCGTGGCGAGGTGACGGTTCCCAAGGATGCCGACAAGGCCACCATCGAAGCCGCGGCCCTGGCCAACGAGGACGTCAGGAAATTCCTCACCGGCGCGCCCAAGAAGGTGATCGTGGTGCCGGGCAAGCTGGTCAACATCGTCGCCTGAACGGACTCAACCTAACCCACGGAACTCCATGCACGCTCAAGTCCAACTCAAGCGTTTCTCGCAATGGCTGCTGATGGCAGCCGCAGCCCTGATCCTGACGGCCTGCGGCTTCCACCTGCGCGGGGCGGCCGACCTGCCCTTCAAGACCATCTACCTGGGCTTTGCGCCCAACTCGCCAGCAGGTGTGGAACTCAAGCGCAACATCGAGGCCAGCGGTGCCAAGGTGGTCAGCGATGTCAAGGAGGCCGAGGCCAACCTGAAGGTCCTCACGGACACCCGCGACCGCCAGGTGCTGACCCTCAACACCAACGGCCGTGTGCGCGAGTACGCGCTGTTCCAGCGCTTCACCTTCTCGGTGACCGATGCCAAGGGCGTGATCGTGATCCCGCCGACGGCCATCACCCTGCGCCGCGTCATCACCTATGACGAGAACCAGGAACTGGCCAAGCAAGCCGAGGAAGCGCTGCTCTACCGCGACATGCAGTCCGACCTGGTGCAGCAGATCCTGCGCCGGCTGTCGGCCTCGAAGTCGGCGCTGAGCACGGAAAAGGCGGCGGCCGGCGACTGACCCCCGCCCTCCCTGACCCATGCAGCTACGCTACGACGCCCTCGATACCCACCTCGGCAAATCGCTGGCCTCCCTCTATGTGATCGCCAGCGACGAGCACCTGCTGGCGCTGGAGGCGGCCGACAAGATCCGCCGCAGCGCCCGCGCCAACGGCTACACCGAGCGCGAGGTGCTGGTGGTCGAACGCAGCTTCAAGTGGGGCGAACTGATCGCGGCCAACCAGTCGCAATCGCTGTTCGGCGACAAGAAGCTGATCGAACTGCGCATTCCCACCGGCAAGCCCGGCAAGGACGGCGGCCAGGCCCTGCAGGACTATGCCGCCAATCTCTCTCCCGATAACCTGACCATCATCAGCCTGCCCAAGCTGGACTGGGCCACGCAAAAGGCGGCCTGGGTCGGCGCCCTGCAGCAGGCGGCGGTCTACATCGACATCCCGCTGGTGGAGCGCGCCCAGTTGCCAGGCTGGATCGGCAACCGCCTGGCCGCCCAGCAGCAAAGCGCCGACCGGCCCTGCCTGGATTTCATCGCCGACCGCGTGGAAGGCAACCTGCTGGCGGCGCACCAGGAGATCCAGAAACTGGCCCTGCTCTACCCGGCCGGCAAGCTCTCCTTCGAACAAGTGCAGGATGCGGTCCTGAACGTGGCGCGCTACGATGTCTTCAAGCTCAACGAAGCCATGCTCTCCGGCGACGTCGCACGCCTGACACGCATGATGGAAGGCCTCAAGGGCGAAGGCGAGGCCCTGCCCCTGGTGCTGTGGGCCGTCACCGAAGAAATCCGCACCCTCTTGAAACTGAAGTCCGGCATGGCCCAAGGCAAGGCCGTGGGAGCCTTGCTGAAGGAATACCGCATCTGGGGGCCGCGTGAGCGGCTGATGGAACCGGCCCTGCGCCGCGTCAGCCTCGCCAGCCTGGAGCAGGCCCTGCAGGAAGCCGCGCTGATCGACCGCATGGTCAAGGGCCTGCGCGCCCGCGCCTTCGCCGGCGACCCATGGGATGCCCTGCTGCAGCTGGGCCTGAAACTGGCGCGCGGACGCTGAACCGACCTGACATCTACACCGACGCGCCACCCGGCGCCCCGGAGGAACACGACATGGAAAACATCGAACTGTACATGAACCGCATCGGCCAGCAGGCCCGTGCCGCCTCGCGCGCCATGGCCCGCGCCGATACCGCCGCCAAGAACCAGGCGCTGCTGCTGATCGCCGCGGCCATCCGCCGCGACGCCGACGCCCTGCGCGCAGCCAATGCCCTGGACCTGGAAGCGGCGCGCGCCAATGGCCTGGCCGAAGCCATGCTGGACCGCCTGACGCTGTCGGAGAAGGCCATCGCCACCATGGCCGAAGGCCTGGAGCAGATCGCCTCCCTGCCCGACCCAATCGGCGAGATCAGCAACATGAAGTACCGCCCCACCGGCATCCAGGTCGGCCAGATGCGCGTGCCGCTGGGCGTGATCGGCATCATCTACGAAGCCCGCCCCAACGTCACGGTGGATGCGGCCGGCCTGTGCATCAAGAGCGGCAACGCCACCATCCTGCGCGGCGGCTCCGAGGCGATCCACTGCAACCAGGCCTTGGCCAAGCTGGTCAAGGAAGGCCTGGCCGGCGCCGGCCTGCCGCAAGAAGCGGTGCAGGTGGTCGAGACCACCGACCGCGCTGCCGTGGGCGCACTCATCACCATGCAGGAGTACGTGGACGTGATCGTGCCGCGTGGCGGCAAGGGTCTGATCGAACGCCTGATGAAGGAAGCCAAGGTGCCGATGATCAAGCACCTGGACGGCATCTGCCACGTCTACATCGACGACCGTGCAGACAGCCGCAAGGCGCTGGATGTGGCCTTCAACGCCAAGTGCCACCGCTACGGCACCTGCAACACCATGGAAACCCTGCTGGTGGCGCGCGAGATCGCCGCGACCATCCTGCCGCCGCTGGCCGAGCTGTACCGCGCCAAGGAGGTGGAACTGCGCTGCGACGCCGAGGCCGCCGCGATCCTGGCCGGCTATCCGCTGCTCAAGGCAGCCACCGAGGAAGACTGGGACACCGAATACCTGGCCCCGATCCTGGCCGTGAAGGTGGTGACCGACCTCGATGAAGCCATCGAGCACATCAATCGCCACTCCTCGCAACATACCGACAGCATCATCACCGAAGACTACAGCCGCGCCATGCGCTTCCTGCGCGAAGTCGATTCGGCCTCGGTCATGGTCAATGCCTCCACCCGCTTTGCCGATGGCTTCGAATACGGCCTGGGCGCCGAGATCGGCATCTCCAACGACAAGCTGCACGCGCGCGGCCCGGTGGGACTGGAAGGCCTGACCTCGCTGAAGTACGTGGTGCTGGGCCAGGGCCAGGTGCGCCAGTAACATCGATCATCATCAATCTCAAGGACAGCCATGCTCTGGATCAAAGCCCTGCATATCGTCTTCATTGCCTCCTGGTTCGCCGGCCTGTTCTACCTGCCGCGCATCTACGTCAACCTGGTGCAGGAAAACGACGTGGCCGCGCGCGAGCGCCTGCTGGGCATGGCGCGGCGCCTGTACCGGTTCACCGGCATGATCTCGCTGCTGGCGCTGGGACTGGGCGCCTGGCTGCTGGCGCTGACCTGGCAATTCTGGCGCGGCCCCGGCAATGGCTGGCTGCATGCCAAGCTGTTCCTGGTGGTGCTGGTGATCGGCTACCACCACGCCTGCGGCTCGCTGCTCAAGAAGTTCGAAAACGGCAAGAACACCCGCAGCCACGTCTGGTATCGCTGGTTCAACGAAGTGCCGGTGCTGCTGCTGCTGGCCATCGTGATCCTGGTGGTCGTCAAGCCGTTCTGAATCCCCCTGCCCACGCACCTCTCACCCCACACCATCATCCATTCCGGAGCCGGTCATGAGCAAAGTCTGTGAGTACTTCTTCGCGCCGCATTCGCCGTTCGCCTACCTGGGCCACGAGCGCTTCGTCGCCCTCGCCGAAAAATACCAGGTGCAGATCCTGCCCAAGCCCTTCGACCTGTCGAAGATCTTTGGCGTCTCCGGCGGCCTGCCGCTGGCCAAGCGCGCCCCGCAACGCCAGGCCTATCGCTTGAAGGAACTGGCGCGCTGGAGCGAATTCCTGGGCAAGCCCATGATCCTGCAGCCGACCCATTTCCCGGTCAACAGCGACACCGCCGCCCGCCTGATCATCGCCACCCAGCTGGCACACGGCACCGCCGCCGCGCTGCGCCTGACCGGCGCCGTCATGCGCGCGGTCTGGGAAGAACAGCGTAATATCGCCGACACCGATACCCTCCTGGCCATCGCCAACGATCTGGAGCACGACGGCACCGCCCTGCTGAAATCGGCCGAGACCGCCAGCGTGCAGGCCGAGTTCGACCGCTTCACCGATGAAGCCAATGCCGCCAGCGTCTTCGGCGCGCCCTGGTACATCTACCAGGGCGAAGGCTACTGGGGCCAGGATCGTCTGGACTTCGTCGAGCGCGCGTTCGCCAAGGGCTGACGCGGCCAGCGTACAATGACGCCGGGCTGCGCAAAGATCTCAGGCGCAGCCCGGCGTTTTCGTTTTATTGGAACCCTGATTTTCAACGGATAAAAGGTACCCCCATGCAATCCCCCGACATCAACTACTCTTATTTTTGCCCCTGCCCGCGCGGCCTGGAAGCGGCCCTGGCCGAGGAACTCAACGAGATCGCCGCCCACGCCGGCGCGGCGGCCAATCTCAAGGTGCACAACCAGGTCCCAGGCGGCGTGCACTGCTCGGGCACGCTGCTGGCGGCCTACCAGATGAACCTGCACTCGCGCATCGCCAGCCGCGTGCTGCTGCGCATGGGCCATGGTTCCTACAAGAACGAAAACGACATCTACGACCTGACCCTGGCCCAGCCCTGGGAAGACTGGTTCAAGGTGAACCACACCATCCGCGTGGACCTGACGGCCGTGAAGTCGCCCCTGCGCAGCCTGGAATTCTCCACGCTCAAGATCAAGGACGCCATCTGCGACCGCTTCCTCGACCAGTTCAAGCTGCGTCCCTCGGTCAACACCCGCACGCCCGACATGCGCATTGCCGGCTTCGTCGATGCCCACAACTACACGGTCTACCTCGATACCTCGGGCGAAGCGCTGTTCAAGCGCGGCTGGCGCGAGGAAACCGGTGACGCACCGCTGCGCGAGAACCTGGCCGCTGGCCTCTTGCGCACCTCCGGCTGGAAGCCGGGCGTACCGCTGTTCGACCCCATGTGCGGCTCCGGCACCATCCTGGCCGAAGCGGCCCAGATGATCGCCGGCGTGCCACCGGGCGCGCGCCGCCGCTTTGCCTTCGAGAAGTTCAACAACTTCAGCGCCGATGCCTGGTTCGCCATCAAGGGCGACTTCAAACCCAACCCCATCCCGACCACACCCACCCTGTTCGGCAGCGACATCTCGGGCGACATGGTCGAGCTGACCCGCCACAACCTGCAGCGCGCCGGCATCCACTTCGAGGTGCCGCTCAAGCAGATCGAGGCCCAGGAAATCAAGCCGCCGGTCGATGCCGAGGGCAAGCCGCTGGTCGGCATCATGCTCACCAACCCGCCCTACGGCGAACGTATCGGCGTGCGCGGCGACCGTGCGCTGCCCACCGAGGAATTGTTCGTGCAATTCTTCAGCGCCTTCTCCAGCACCCTCAAGCAGCGCTTTGCCGGCTGGAGCGTGTTCCTGTTCTCGGCCGACCTGAGCCTGCCCAAGCTGATGCGCCTGAAGGAGTCGCGCAAGACCCCCTTCTTCAACGGTGCCCTGGAATGCCGCCTGTTCCGCTTCGACATGGTGGCCGGCTACAACCGCCGCGAGGAAGCCAAGCCGCCGGTAAAGACCGGCGAGGACTGATCCGCACGCAATACGGATGGATTGTCAACGTAAGCAAGACAATCCATCCCGCCCAGACCGGTTTATCCGGCTCGCATTCTTCCCTACAGTGTGGACATGGTCTTGGCCGACGCTGCGCAGACAAGCAGCGCAAGGCCGGGCCAGCCTTCATCCACTCCACACCTCTCCAGGGGAAATCATGACCACCGTTACCACCAACACCCGTGCCGACTACGCCGCCTTCCTGCTGCGCGTGACCATGGGCATCTTCTTTCTGGTCCATGCCGGACTGAAGATCTTCGTCTTCACCCCGGCCGGCACCGTCGGCTTCTTCGCCTCGCTGGGCGTACCGGGCTGGTTCGCCTATCCGGTGATCCTGCTGGAAGTGGTGGGCGGCATCGCCCTGGT
>JAFAMT010000078.1 GCA_019233085.1 Herbaspirillum sp. | reverse complement strand
GCCGCCCAGGCCAGCGCCGTGGTGGTGCAGAACCTGGTCAAGGCCGGTGCGATTGTCATCGGCAAGACCAACATGACCGAATTCGCCTACTCGGGCCTGGGCATCAATCCGCACTACGGCACCCCGCAGAACGCCTGGGAACGCGGCATGGCAGGCGGTCGCATCCCCGGTGGCTCGTCCTCGGGCGCGGCCATCTCGGTGACCGACGGCATGGCCTTTGCCGCCGTGGGCTCCGACACTGGCGGCTCGGTGCGCATCCCCTCGGCCCTCAACGGCCTGACCGGTTTCAAGCCGACGGCCTCACGCGTGTCCATGGAGGGGGTGCTGCCGTTGTCGGTCTATCTCGACTCCATTGGCCCGCTGGCGGCGTCCGTCGAATGCTGCGCCATCATGGATGCGGTGCTGGCCGGCATCGACTATGTCGCCCCGCAAGCCCACCCGCTGCGCGGCCTGCGCCTGCTGGCCCCGACCAACGTGGTACTCGATGGCATGGACGACCAGGTCGCCAGCGCCTACCACGCCGCCCTGGCCAAACTGGCGGCGGCCGGCGCGGTGATCGTGGAAGAGGAAGTGCCCGCCTTCAACGAACTGGCCGCCATCAACGCCAAGGGCGGCTTCACCGCGGCCGAGGCCTATGCCTGGCATCGCAGCCTGATCGCCGAGAACCACGCCGGCTATGACCAGCGCGTGGTCTCGCGCATCCTGCGCGGCAAGGACATGGCTGCGGCCGACCTGCTGGACGTGCTGCATACGCGCCCGCGCTGGATCGCCAGGGTGGAGGCGCAGCTGGCCGGTTTCGACGCCTTGATCATGCCCACGGTCCCGGTGATCGCCCCGCGCATCGCCGAGCTGCAGGCCAGCGACGACGCCTACTATGGCGCCAACGGCAAGATCCTGCGCAACCCCACGCTGATCAACTTCCTGGATGGCTGCGCGGTCTCGCTGCCCTGCCACGCCGTCGGCAGCGCACCGGTGGGCCTGTCGCTGGCCGCAGCCGGCGGACAGGACCAGCGCCTGCTGTCCATCGCCCTGGCGGTGGAGGGTCTCTTGGCCGCCTGATCGCCGCAGCGTTAGCAGTCAGACAAGGCTTGCGCATGCGCAAGCCTTTTTTTATGGGTGAATTGATGACAATTGCATGACGTTGGCGCCGGGAACTCCCCCGTAGGGAACATTTCACCTCTACAGGCGCCGAAGCTTCGCAATTTTCATTAGAATGCGCTTTTGCAGCGCAAGATGGCCCGCTCCCGGGCCGCTGCGCTGGGCAACCAGACCACAACCCTCCGGCATCAGCCAAGACCCACTCATCTGCATGGCAACCAAGAAAACCTCCCCGTCCGACTACAGTGAATCATCGATCCGCGTCCTCAAGGGACTGGAGCCGGTCAAGCAGCGTCCGGGCATGTACACCCGCACCGAGAACCCGCTGCACATCCTCCAGGAAGTGATCGACAACGCCTCCGACGAAGCGCTGGGCGGCTATGGCAAGAGCATCGTCGTCACCCTCAACGCCGACGGCAGCGTCAGCGTGGAAGATGACGGCCGCGGCATCCCGGTGGGCCTGCACCCGGAAGAGAAAGTGCCCACGGTGGAGATCGTCTTCACCCGCCTGCACGCCGGCGGCAAGTTCGACAAGGGTTCCGGCGGCGCCTATGCCTTCTCGGGCGGCCTGCACGGCGTGGGCGTATCGGTCACCAATGCCCTGGCCACGCGCCTGGAAATCACCGTCTGGCGCGAAGGGGGCGTGCATACGCTGGCCTTCTCGGGCGGCGACGTCATCGAAAAACTCAAGTCGCGCCCGGCCACCCGCGAAGACAAGAAGTCCGGCACCCGCGTCACCGTCTGGCCCGATCCCAAGTATTTCGATTCGCCCACCATCCCGCTGGGCGAGCTGCAACGCCTGCTGCGTTCCAAGGCGGTGCTGCTGCCGGGCGTGAAGGTGACCTTCACCAACGCCAGGACCGGCGACAGCCAGAGCTGGCAATACGACCAGGGCCTGCGCGGCTACCTGATGGAACAACTGGCCCAGAGCGGCAGCGGCGAGACCCTGATCCCGCTGTTCGAGGGCGAGCAGTTCGCCGGCAAGGATGCCGAAGGCTTCGCCGAGGGCGAAGGCGCCTCCTGGGTGGTGGCCTGGACCGAGGAAGGCGCGGTGGTGCGCGAGTCCTACGTCAACCTGATCCCCACCTCCAATGGCGGCACCCATGAATCGGGCCTGCGCGAAGGCCTGTTCTCGGCCGTGAAGAGCTTCGCCGAGATGCATTCGCTCCTGCCCAAGGGCGTCAAGCTGCTGGCCGAGGACGTCTTTGCACGGGTCTCCTTCGTGCTCTCGGCCAAGGTGCTGGATCCGCAGTTCCAGGGCCAGATCAAGGAACGCCTCAACTCCCGCGACGCCGTGCGCCTGGTGGCCGGCTATTCGCGCCCGGCGCTGGAGCTGTGGCTGAACCAGCACGTCGAGTACGGCAAGAAGCTGGCCGAACTGGTCATCAAGCAGGCCCAGAGCCGCCTGCGCTCGGCGCAGAAGGTCGAGAAGAAGAAATCCTCGGGCGTGGCCGTGCTGCCGGGCAAGCTGACCGATTGCGAATCCTCGGATGTGTCGCGCAATGAAATCTTCCTGGTCGAGGGCGACTCCGCCGGCGGCTCGGCCAAGATGGGCCGCGACAAGGAGTTCCAGGCCATCCTGCCGCTGCGCGGCAAGGTCTTGAATGCCTGGGAAACCGAGCGCGACCGCCTCTTCGCCAACAATGAGATCCACGACATCGCCGTGGCCATCGGCGTCGATCCGCATGGCATCAACGACACCCCGGATCTCTCCGGCCTGCGCTACGGCAAGATCTGCATCCTCTCGGATGCGGACGTGGACGGCTCGCACATCCAGGTGCTGCTCTTGACGCTGTTCTTCCGCCACTTCCCCAAGCTGATCGAGAACGGCAACATCTGCGTGGCGCGTCCGCCGCTCTATCGCGTCGACGCCCCCGCCCGTGGCAAGAAGCCGGTGCAGAAGCTCTACGCCCTGGACGATGGCGAACTCGAAGCCATCGAAGACAAGCTGCGCAAGGATGGCCTGAAGGAAGGCGCCTGGAGCATCTCCCGCTTCAAGGGCCTGGGCGAGATGAATGCCGAGCAACTGTGGGAGACCACCATGAACCCCGACACCCGTCGCCTCTTGCCCATCGGCTTTGGCGAACCCGGTGTGCAGACCTCGGAAGAGCGCTTCAACATGTTGATGGGTAAGGGCGAAGCCGCCTCCCGTCGCGCATGGATCGAAGAGCACGGCAACGAGGCCGAGGCGGATATCTGAGATGGCCGGGCCGGCGACACGCTGCCTCCTGCGCACGCTGCACGGCGCCCTGCTGGGCGCGGGCGTGCTGCTGGGCGCAGGCATGCTGCCGGCCGTGGCTCAGACTCGGACTCAGATGCAAACGCAGACGCCGATGCGGCCCGACAACGCGGTGCGCTATACCGACGCCAACGGTCTCTCGCATACCCATGTCGAAGCTGCCGGCGGTGCCGCAGCGGCGGCCGCAACCATCCTCTACCGCTACACCGATGCCGAGGGTGCCGTCCACGTCTACGCCGAAAAGCTGGACAATCCGGAGCGCCTCATGGCCAGCAGCGCCGACGCGCTGAACCATCATGGCAGCAGGGACGCCACCGACACCCGTGCCGACCCGCCCTTCGTGCGCACCATGCTGGCCCATCCGGATGCTGGCAAGTACGACGGCCTGCTCAGGCAGGCCGCCGGCGAGTTCGGGCTCGATGCCGCGCTGCTCAAGGCGGTGATGACGGCCGAGTCGGGCTTCAATGCGCGCGCGGTGTCGCCCAAGGGGGCCATCGGCCTCATGCAGATCCTGCCCGAGACCGCCGAGCGCTATGGCCTGCAAGGCGATCGTCGCAAGAGCCTGAAACAGAAACTCAACGACCCCAGGGTCAATATCCGCCTGGCCGCGCGCTACCTGCACGACCTGATGGCGATGTTCCCGCAGCGCGTGGAACTG
The DNA here is from genome assembly GCA_019233085.1 of Herbaspirillum sp. Lineage (GTDB taxonomy): Bacteria > Pseudomonadota > Gammaproteobacteria > Burkholderiales > Burkholderiaceae_D > Herbaspirillum. The sequence goes on along the minus strand of JAFAMT010000078.1, from coordinate 469 downwards.
GCCATTGCCTCCTACAACGCCGGTGAAGGCGCGGTGCAGAAATACGGCAACAAGATCCCGCCCTACCCGGAAACCCAGGGCTATGTGCGGCTGGTGTCGCGCTTCTACCAGCTTTACCGGCCCACACCGCCGCTGACCGTGGCCGCCGTGGATGCCTCCGCCGCCGATGCCGCAGGACCAGCCGACCGGCCGCGCCTGAAAGTGACGCTGCCGGCCCGCACACCCGCCCCATTGAACGATTAACCCAGTCACACGAAGAACGAAGACACGCTCCATGACCGATCAACCGACCCTGTTTGACCAAGTCCCGGCCGCCCCCGATGGCGAATCGCTGACGCTGTCCACCTTCGCCGAGCGCGCCTATCTCGACTACGCCATCTCGGTGGTCAAGGGCCGTGCCCTGCCCGACGTGGCCGATGGCCAGAAGCCGGTGCAGCGTCGCATCCTCTACGCGATGAACGAACTGTCG
>JAFAMT010000135.1 GCA_019233085.1 Herbaspirillum sp. | reverse complement strand
GGCGCCGAGGGATCGGCGATGATCTGGGCGCGTGCCAGCGGCAGGGCCAGCAGCTGGGCGCCGCTCAGCACCAGTACCGCGAAGGCCAGTGGATTAAGGCGCGCGGCGGCCACGGCGGCGATGCCCGGGCCGCTGCCGTCGAACATCCCGGCGCTATGGCTGCGGCCCAGTTCGGAGACGGCCATGAGCAGGCCGCGGGTCTTGTTGAAGATGACGCGATAACAGAGTTTGTTCATGGCTCAGGCAGGAAATCCGGGGAGACGATGGGGGAAGCAATGGCAGCGTCGCCAGAAAGCTTGCCGCTACGCTGCGGCCAGGCCGGCGGATGCTGCTCGAACCAGGCGCGCGCTTCGCGCGGGTGCACGGCCACGCCATGCATCTCCTTGATGCGCAGGCCGCGCTCGCCGCCCTTGTGATAGAGCGCCCGGAAGCTGCGATTGGGCAGCAGCCGGCTGCCGACCAGTTGCCTCATCAGCCGGGTGTGGCCGAAGGGAGCGATCCAGTCCAGGATCCACAGCCGCTGGCCGCTGTCCCAGTCCGACTGGCGCATCTGCTCGGGTGACTGGCTCAGGTAGCGCGCCTCGGCCTCTTCATCCAGCTCTGCCCAGCTCATGTAGAAGACCGGCTGGCCGCGCTCGGACACCAGGATGAACTTGCCGTGCTTGATGGCCGGCAGCAGCAGTGTGGAGAGCGTATGCATCGGCACGTTGCGATGCCGCGCCGAGTGCAGCCACAGCCAGGCGGCCGAGCCGAAGGCGGTGGCTTCGTTGAATTCGCCCTCCAGCAGGCGCGGGGCAAGGATCTCGAATCGGGGAGGATGGGCCATGGCGCTATCGGCTTTCAGTAGGACCAGGTGAGGGAAAAGCCGGCCGTGAGGCTGGCCGTCTTGAGGCGCTCCGGCTTGGAGATGGGAGTGCCGGCGAAGACTTCGTAGGAGACGTTGCCGGCCGCACCGCGCAGGCCGAGCACGGTACCGGCGAGATGGCGACCCACCAGGGTGAGGGCCGAGGGTCCGGCGACCTCGCCGTAGTCGGCATCGAGGAAGATTTCCTGGCCGCTGCCGCCGAGCGCGGCCGCCAGTTCGTTGCGCACGAACCAGCCGCGCTCGGCCAGCAAGGTCATCTCGCCATCGAAACCGCGCACCGTGTAGCGGCCGCCGATGGAAAAGCGATCCTGGGGCGTGAGCGCCGTACCGTTCCATTGCGCGCGTCCCGACAGGCTGTAGCGCATGGCTTGCCTGCCCCACGGCGTGGTGAGGGCAAAGGGCTGGCTCAGTGCAATCTCCAGCGTGGCCAGCGAGAAGCGCGACGTGCCCTCGCCATAGAGATCCTCCGGCGCCTGCAGGGACGACAAGGCGCCGGTACCACGCCGGTAGGCCAGGGCGAGATCGAGCGCGCCATCGCCGATGAACTCACGGTGTGTCACGCCCAGCTCCCAGCCGGCCGTGCGGCGACGTTGCACTTCGATCTCGGTATCGTCGACGTAGTTGCTGGAGGTCCGCAGGAAGCCCTTGGCCGATAACGAGGTCTTGCGCGAGGCATCGCGATAGACGATGCGCGAGAGCTTGATCTCGCTGTTATCGCTCTTGCCGCGATAGAGATAGGTCTGGGTCAGGCCGGCTACGGTCTGGTGATAGTCGCTGCTGCTGGTGGTGAGGGCCAGGCTCCAGTAGCCGAAGGGCAGCGAGTAGTGGAAGGTGTAGCCACTGGTGCCATGCACGCCGGGGCTGCCACCACCGAGGTCGTGGTTGAAGCTGGCGTAGAAGAGGTCGTTGAGCGTCCACCAGTTGTCATAGGAGACGGTGATGCTGCCCTGGTACTTGCCGGTGGCGTCCGAGCCGCTGTCGTCGACCGACACGGCCAGGCGGAAAGGAAATGCCTGGCGGTAGCTGATGACGAGATCGCTCTGGCCGGGCAGTGCGCCCTCGCCTTCTGCGGGCTCGACCTTGATATCGGCTTCGGCGGTGGGAACACGCTTGAAGTTTTCCAGGCCTTGCTCGATGTCGCGCAGGTTGAGCAGCTCCCCCGGGCGCACCGGGACTGCGTTCCACTGGGTGCCGCGAGGATCGGCATCATCGGCGAAGCGGATGCGGCGCACGCGGCCCGCCACGATGGTGAGGGTCAGCACGCCCTTGTTGAGGTCCTGCGGTTCGGCCAGCACGCGGGTGGTGACATAGCCGCGTTCGACGATGGCGTTCTGCAGGCGCGACATCAGCGCATTGATCCCCTGCACGCCCAGGCAGCGTCCGGCCACCTCGACATCGCTGCCACCGAGCACCCAGGCGAAGCGTTCGGCCTCGTCTCCACGCAGGACGATGCGTTCGAAGCGATAACAAGGGGTCTCGGTCGCGGGAATCTGGCCGGATGGCGCCGCCGGTTGCGCCGGCAACCGGATATCGGGCGCACGCTCCTGCTGGCGCCGCAACTCACGCTCGCGCTCCTGCTGGCGCTGGTACTCCTGCGCAGAGACTCCGACCTGCGCCAGGGCAGCGGACATCCCGCCGGCCTGCGCAATGCAGAAAAGGATAGGTAAAGCAATTGCTCTCCTGTGCAGCCCGCCCCGGCCGCACAAGATTCCCCGAAGATCTTGTTGCATTGTTCTTTTGTTGTTGAATGGCGCTGATATGGGTGCGAATCTGTCTACAAAGTAGATTCGTCTGCCTGATGCGCGAGAAAATTTCCACATGGAAATCATGCCAGGCCGCAATTTTACGCAGATTTACAATCCCGTAAAACAAGAATTCTCTCAAGTGTTGCAAATCAACTTCATGTTGAAAGATCGCCAATACACACTTTTATTTTTATAAAAAAACAATAAATCTCGTATTTATTGAAGTATTTATCGTCGAATGAGACGAGAAATGACATCACTCTTTGTGAGACTGCATGAGAATTGTGCCCGGCGCAGTCGCCGCCCTCCCCAGAGAGTTAAGGCCCTCATGGTGTGAGTCAGCACTTGTCAGAATTGGTCAGCACTGGTCAGCAAATAAATGGCCTGAACGCAGCGGACGGGCAATAAAAAAGGCTCCCGCAGGAGCCTTGAGAAGAAGACAGGAAGAGCGCTCAGAAGGAGCCGAGATACACATAGCCCGCCAACGCCCCGCCGAACAGCAGCCACAGCGGGTGGATCTTGGTCTTGAGCGCGATGATGGCGGTGGCCGCCGTGATCGCCGCGAGGAAGCCATGGGTGATCGAAGCCTGGGTGATCAGCAGTGCCGATGCCGCCACCAGCCCGCCGGTCACCGGCAGCAAGCCGGCCTGTACATGACGGCGCCAGGGCTTGTCCTTGAACCTCTCCCACACGTGCAACATGATGACGGTGATGATGGACGACGGCCCGAACTTGGCCAGGCTGGTCACC
>JAFAMT010000320.1 GCA_019233085.1 Herbaspirillum sp. | reverse complement strand
CACCATGTCCATCTTCGTGACCTCGCCCTCGACGGTGACGCTGCCGGTGCGCATGTACATGTACGCCACCGAATCCATCGATCCGATGATGGCGGCGGTGTCGGCGCTGATGGTGGCCATCACGGCCGTGGCGATGATCATCCTGGACCGGGTCTATGGTCTGGACCGCGTCCTGGTGGGGCGCGCATGAGTCAGTCATTGCAACCGCAACTGGTACGCCTGGCCGAGCATGAACGCGCCACGGTGGCCTTCACCCTCGATGGACGCGCGGTCACGGCGCTGGAAGGAGATACGGTGCTCACCGCCGTGCTGATCAACGCCGGCAGCCTGCGCCGTAACGAATTCAGCGGCCAGCCGCGTGCCGGCTTCTGCATGATGGGCGCCTGCCAGGATTGCTGGATCGCCACCGCAGACGGCGAACGCCTGCGCGCCTGCTCCACCTTCATCCGCGCCGGCATGCACTTGCTCAGCGGTAGCGGGGAGGACGCATGAATCGCTCCGCTCCCGTGATCGTCGGCGCCGGCCCGGCCGGCGTGCGTGCCGCGCAGACCCTGGTGGCGCACGGCCTGCGGCCGGTCCTCATCGACGAGGCCGAACGCGCCGGCGGCCAGATCTATCGCCAGCCTCCCCAGGGTTTTGCGCGCAGCAAGAAAGCACTCTACGGCTTCGAAGCCGGTCGTGCCGACGGCGTGCACCAGGCCTTCGAGGCGGTGCGCAGCGCGCTCGACTATCGGCCCCAGACCCTGGTCTGGAATGCCCAGCCGGGTTTGCTCGACCTGATGGACAACACTACCCAGTCCGCGTCCTCACTGGCCTGGGATGAACTCATCGTCGCCACCGGCGCCACCGATCGCGTGCTGCCCTTCCCGGGCTGGACCACGCCGGGCGTCTATACGCTGGGCGGCGCCCAGGTGGCACTGAAGTTCCAGGGCTGCGCCATCGGGCGCACCGTGGTCCTGGCCGGCAACGGACCCTTGCTCTACCTGGTGGCCTACCAATACGCCAAGGCCGGAGCGACGGTCGCCGCCGTGCTCGACAGCAGCAGCCTGGCCGACCGCACGGCCGCACTCCCAGCCATGCTGGGGCAGCCGGCCCTGCTGGCCAAGGGCATCTACTACCTGGCCTGGCTGAAGCTGCATGGCGTAGCCGTGCACACCCATGCCCAGGTGTTGCGCGTGGATGGTGACGCGCGCGTGCAGTCGCTGGCGTGGCGCCACGCCAACCTGGCGCAGCCGGGCGGCAAGGTCGGCATGGAGCAGGTCATCCCTTGCGATGCGGTCGGTGTTGGCTATGCCCTGCGTTCCGAGACCCAACTGGCCGACCTGCTGGGTTGCCGCTTCCAGTTCGACGCGATGCAGCGCGCCCATCTGCCGGTACGCGACCGGGCCATGCGTTCCAGTGTGCCCGGCGTCTACCTGGCCGGCGACGGGGCCGGCATCATGGGCGCCGATGCGGCCGAGCTGGCTGGTGAACGGGCCGCGCTGGCCCTGCTGCAGGATCGCGGCGTGACCATCGATGGCGCACGTGTCGCGCAGATCGAGCAGCAGCTGGCGCAGATCGCTGCCTTCCGTCTCGGGCTGGAGCGCGCCTTCCCGTTTCCGCAGGGCTGGGCGGCCGAGGCCCCCGATGACCTGGTGGTGTGCCGCTGCGAAAACATCCGCGCCGGTGAATTGCGCGCGGCCGTGCGCGATTGCGGCGCCCGCGAGATGAATCGCCTCAAGGCATTGACCCGCGTGGGCATGGGACGTTGCCAGGGCCGCATGTGCGGCGCGGCCGCCACCGAGATCCTGGCGCAGGCGGCCGGCCTGCCGGTGCAGGAGGTCGGACGCCTGCGCGGACAGGCGCCGATCAAGCCCATTCCCATCGGCTTGCATCTATCACCGGCGCTGGCGGTGACTGCCAGCGACACCGCCTTGCAGGAGGATGCGCCGTGAAGACCCTCTCGACCGAAGTCCTCATCGTCGGTGGCGGCATCGTCGGCGCCTCGGCCGCGCTGGTGCTGGCCAAGGCCGGCCGCCGCGTGACCCTGGTGGAGCGCGACCTCTGTGGTGCGCGCTCCAGCGGCATCAACTATGGCGGCGTGCGCCGCCAGGGCCGTCCGGTGGTGCAGTTGCCGCTGTCGCAGCGCGCCCACCAGATCTGGGCCGGCCTTGAGGCCTTGATCGGCACCAGCGGCGAATACGAACGCAGCGGCCACTTCAAGCTGGCCCGCAGCGCCGCCGATCTGCAGGCGCTGGAAGCCTACGCGGAGCTGAGCCGGCCCTATGGCCTGGGCATCGAACTCATCAGCGGCGAGCGCCTGCGCCAGCAGTGTCCCTGGCTGGGCGGTGCGGCCGTGGGCGGCTCGCTCTGCCCGGAAGATGGCCAGGCCAATCCACGCCTGGTCTCGCCGGCCTTTGCCCGTGCTGCGCAGGCGGCCGGTGCCGAGATCATCGAGCGTTGCGAGCTGATGCAGGTCGTGCATGACGGGCGCGACTTCGTGGCCGAGGCACGTCTGGGTGAGGACGTGATGCAGCTGCGCGCCGAGGTGATGATCAATTGCGCCGGTGCCTGGGCCACCCGGCTGGCCTCGGCCTTTTGCGAGGAGGTTCCCCTGAGCAGCGGTTATCCCAGCATGGTGGTGACCGAGCCGATCGCTCACTTCCTGCCTTGGAGCCTGGGCGTGGAGGGCGGGTCGATCTATTGCCGCCAGGTGGCACGCGGCAACGTGGTGCTGGGCGGCGGACGCGGCTACGAGCTGGACGACAAGCGCGCCCGCGCCTCGCACGACTCCATCCTCGGCCTGTTGCCGCAGGCGGCGGCGCTGCTGCCTGCACTGCGCCATGTGCACATCATCCGCACCTGGAGCGGCGTGGAAGGCTACCTGCCGGACCACCAGCCGGTCATCGGCCCCAGCGCCACCCAGGCGGGCCTGCTGCATGGCTTCGGCTTTTGTGGCGCCGGCTTCCAGATCGGTCCGGCGGCCGGCGAGGCCTTGGCCGAGCTGGTGCTGCATGGGCGTAGCGCCATCGCGCTGGATGCCTTCTCGATTGCACGTTTTGCGCCCGCGGCCGCCGTGCCGGCGGGCAGCCCCGAGCCATTGCCCTCCTACCTGGAAAGGAAGATCTCATGATGTCGCTCTCCCGCAATTGCACGCTGGCCGCCGCCATCGGACTGGGCCTGCTGGCCTGCAGCACCGCCCAGGCGCAGACCAAGACCCTCTACGTCGGCATGAACGGCGGCAACATGGAAAAGACCTTTACCCAGTCCGTGTTCGCCCCCTTCGAGCAGAAGTACAACGTCAAGATCGCGGTCGTGCCGGGTGGCTCGGCCGACATCCTGGCCAAGGCCCAGGCCGCGAAGGACAAGCCGCAGATGCACCTGATGTTCCTCGACGATGGCGTCATGTATCGCGCCGTGGGCATGGGCCTGTGCGAGAAGCAGAAGCCCAATCCCAACCTGGCCAGCCTGCTGCCGGTGGCGCGCATCAAGGATGACCTGGCCACCGGCGTGACCATCAGCGTCACCGGGCTGGCCTACAACACCAAGGTCTACGCCGAGAAGGGCTGGGCACCGCCGACCTCCTGGCTGGACCTGGCCGACCCCAAGCTCAAGGGCAAGGTAGTGTTCCAGTCGCTGCCGTCGTCGACCTTCGGCCTGCATGCCTTCCTCGCCTTCAACCAGATCAAGGGCGGCACCGACGCCAACGTCGATCCCGGCTTCAAGGCCTGGGCCAGCACCATCGGCCCCAATGTGCTGGAGTACATCTCCAACTCGGCCAAGATTTCGGAGATGGCGCAGACCGGCGAGGCGGCGCTGTTCCCCTACACCCCCACGCAGGCCATCATCCTCAAGAGCAAGGGCATCCCGGTGGAATATGTACAGCCCAAGGAAGGCGCGGTGGTACTGATGGTGGCGCAGTGCGTCATCGCCAACAACAGCGAGCCGCAACTGGCGCAGGAACTGGCAGCCTACCTGCTCTCACCGCAAGCGCAGGCCCTGGCGCTGGAGGCCGGCAACTACAACCCCACCAATACCCGGGTGCAGGTCAGCGGCGCGGCGGCGGCCGAGCAGGCGCGCATGAATGGCTTCGTCAAGGCTGCCCGTGCGGTGGACTGGGACGAGATCAACAAGAACCGCGCCGCCTGGAATACCCGCTGGAGCCGCACGATCGAGCGTTGAGCGCCGGCTTGGATGATTTGCAGTACCTCTGGTAGTCCTTGGCGCCACCTGCGGGTGGCGCTTTTTTTGTTGTTTTTCCGGCGTGGTGCCCGGCGTCATTGGGCCAGCACGGCCCCTCACGGGCAGTTTAGCGCTCGGGGCGCGCCGCGCAATTTGGCTAAACAGGCAAATGCGCGTATAGTGCCGTCATCGTTCGCGAAAACGAGCGGAAATCCTGATCCGCACGCGTATTGTTGTCTTTGTTGGTGTTGTTCTGGCAATTCCCGTGATCCGCATCTTTCCCCCGTATCCGCATCCCCGATTTTACCGGGCGCTCGGCGCTGGTCTTACCGCTAGAGTGTTCGCACGTCCTCCGACCTTAACGTAGCCGGCCGCCGTTTGCGCCTGGCCTGTCGTCAAAGCCAGAGTTTGAAATCCCCGGGCCCGTCCTCGCTGGAGGCCGCGCGTCCACGCACTAGAAAGACAAGATGGCCAAAGAAGAACTGATTGAAATGCAAGGGCAGGTTGCCGAAGTCCTGCCGGATTCGCGTTTTCGCGTCAACCTGGATAACGGTCACTCGCTGATCGCCTACACGGCTGGCCGCATGAAGAAGAACTTCATCAAGATCCTGGCTGGCGACAAGGTCACCCTGGAGCTGTCGCCCTATGACCTGAACAAGGGACGGATCATCTTCCGCCACCTGGAAAACCGTGGCCCGATGGGTCCCCGTCCTGGATACAAGCGCCGCTGATTCCCTCGCGGCACCCACATGAAAAAGCGGAGCCCGCGCCATGCGCGGTGCTCCGCTTTTTCATTGCCGGTGGCTCAGGCAGCTGACTTGAGCAGCGGCGTGACGATGCGATCCAGGCGGGCGCTGGTCCAGACCGGATCCTTGTCGTCCCAGCCGTTGTCGACCAGCAGACCATCCCGTCCTATCGTGAAACTGACCGGAATGCGCCAGATGCGGCCATATTCGCCGGCCCAGGGATTGCCCAGCAGGCCTACCGGAAACGACAGGCGCGCGGCGAACTTGCGCACCTCGGTCAGTTGATCGGCGCCATCCAGGCTGAAGCCCAGGATTTCCAGCCCCTGCTTGCGATACTGGGCGTAGTACTCGGACAACAGCGGCAGTTCGGCCAGGCAGGGACTGCACCAGGTCGCCCAGAAAGTCAGGATGACGACCTTGCCCGGCAGCTCGCGCGAGGCGATGCGCTGGCCATCGAGCGTGGTCAGCACCAGCGGTGGCGCGGCCTTGCCCACCACCAGGCCATTGGCCAGGGCCCGCCCGCTGCTGCCTGCCAGCGCCAGCCCGCCTGCGCCAGCCAGGGCGGCACGCAGCCACAGGCGGCGTTGCAGGGAAGGTGGCCGCGCCTGCGTCGGCGTTGGGGCGTGGAAATCAGAAGGCAAGGCTGGCTCCGATATTGGCACTCCAGCGCGGGAACAACTGGTATCCCGACAACTGGCTGTAGAAGGCCTTTTGCACGAAGCCGTACACATGAAGGCGGGAGGCGACCTCCACGGTGGCACCTGGGCTCAGATAGGCAACGGTGCCAGCGGTGTTGGCGCTATCGGCCAAGGCACCCTGGTCGGCGCTCTTGTGGGTGAGGTTGATCTGCACTTGCGGCACCAGCTTGGGGTTGGCCTCATAGCGCAGGCCGAAGCTGATGTTGGCCTGGTTGCCAGGGCGGAAGTCGGCGTTGGCCTGGTCGAGCTTGTGGGCGATGGCGAACTGGTACTGGCCGTTGATGAAGGCGTCAAAATCCTGGCTGACGGGCTGGTAGTAGTAGGCCCCCAGGATCAGGTCGGTGCTGCCGGTGCCCGGCTGCAGGCTGGTATCGAGGGCCTGGCTGCCAGCGGCATTGGGGCCGGAGGAGAAGAACACCGGGTTGCGACCCACGGTCGCCCCGGTCACCACATTCTGGCCGCCGTAATCACCCGTGGGGAGCTTGACGCCCAGTTGCACGCCCAGG
>JAFAMT010000291.1 GCA_019233085.1 Herbaspirillum sp. | reverse complement strand
AGCGACAGCGACACCGCGCCTGCGCACCCGGAGGCGCAGGCGTCATCCTGCCAGGCGCGGATCAGTCGCCGTAGAGCTTTTGCTTGAGCTCGCGACGTTGCTGCGCTTCCAGCGACAGGGTCGCGGTGGGACGCGCCAGCAGACGCGGAATGCCGATGGGTTCACCGGTTTCTTCGCACCAGCCGTACTCGCCGTTATCGATGGAGACGATGGATTGCTGCACCTTCTTGAGCAGCTTGCGCTCACGGTCACGGGTACGCAGTTCCAGGGCGTGTTCTTCCTCGATGGTGGCACGGTCGGCCGGGTCCGGCACCAGCACGGTCTCGCGCAGGTGTTCGGTGGTTTCATCCGCGTTCTTGAGCAGATCCTTTTCCAGTTGCTGGAGGCGGGCCTTGAAGAAAGCGAGCTGCGCTTCGTTCATGTAGTCGTCCTCGCTCATCTTGAGGATCTCGGCCTCGGTCAGCAACTGCGCTGCAGGGGTAGTTTTGGGAGTCTTGGTTGCCACTTCGCTTACTTTCAATACTGCGGGTTTTTCAACTATATCCATTATCCCGGCTGATACAGGGCTGCCGGAACAGGTCGCTTGTGAATCCACTTCCCTAGCCGCGTTGGCACCTCTTCGATTGACGTTGACCCGCTCGCCGGGGCCGGCTACCTGCTTCCTGGCCGGGCCGCGCTGCGGATGGCATACGCTTTTTCGCGGTCAAGGATTGTACACCAACGATTCCGGATGCCAAGCCCCAGCCGCAAGCCGGCCTGGCAGAGCGGGCGGCACGCGGGAACGGCGTTCATGGAGCGGTTCATGGTTTCCCCTGTTGCCGGCAAGACGGGCGGGCTGATCGCGCTTATGAATTGTGTTGGTTCCGGAGTTCAGCCTGGCGTGATGCCGCGACGCATTTGCATCGCAACATCCAGACTAGTTTATACCAGAAGAAAGGGGGCCGATGGAAGCGGCCAACCCGGCCGGTCAGGCCCGGGAGGGATGGCGCTGCCCGCAGACCTTGCATTGGCGGTCGCGGCCGACAGTGATCGAGGTCCATTCCATCTCGCGGGCGTCCAGGATCAGCAGGCGTCCGGCCAGCGAGCGGCCGATCCCGGCCAACAGCTTGATGGCCTCGGCCGCCTGCACGGTGCCGATGATGCCCACCAGGGGCGAGAACACGCCCATGGTAGAGCACTGCACTTCCTCGAACTCGCGCTCGGGCGGGAACAGGCAGGCATAGCAGGGAGCGGCGTCCTGGCGGCTGTCGAAGACGCTGACCTGGCCGTCGAAGCGGATCGCCGCGCCTGATACCAGCGGCACCCCGGCCGCCACGCAGGCGGCATTGACGGCATGACGGGTGGCAAAGTTGTCGCTGCAGTCGAGCACCACGTCGGCGTCGGCCACCAGCGCGCGCAGGCGCTCGCCCTCCACACGCTCGGCCAGGGCCTGCACCTGCACGCCGGGATTGATCTGCTGCAAGGCCTCGCGGCCCGATTCCACCTTGGGCTGGCCCACGCGGGCCGTGGTGTGCATGATCTGGCGCTGCAGGTTGGTCAGGTCCACGCTGTCGTGATCCACCAGCGTGATGCGGCCCACCCCGGCCGAGGCCAGGTACATGGCCGCCGGCGAACCCAGGCCGCCGGCGCCGATGATCAGGGCATGGGCCCGCAGCAGGCGGCTCTGGCCTTCGATATCGATCTCGTCGAGCAGGATATGGCGCGAATAGCGCAGCAGCTGTTGGTCGTCCATGTCGCTCATCCCTGGTCGGGTCGTGCCCGGCCCCGTCTCCATGAAAAAGGGCCGCTTGGAAGCGGCCCGGTTTGCCTGCCCGGTGCAGCGGCGGCGTGGATTACATTACTTGTCGGTCTTCTCGGCCGGCACCTTGTTGTCCTTGCGCTCATCCTTGGCCGGCGTGTCGTTCTTGCCTTCCTCGTTGCGCACTTCCGGCTTGGCGTTGGAGACCTTGACCGGCAGGCCCTTCAGGTGGTTCAGGGCTTGCGCGAGCTGGAAGTCGTCCTTGCTGCCGAAGTCCAGCGGCTTGCGCTTCTTCTCGGCGGCGATCAGGCGTTCCTCGGCCTGCTCGTCCAGGGTCTGTGCCTTGACCTCGGCGGACTTGTCGGTGTCGTTGGTGAGGTGCTTGGACAGGTCGGCTTCACGCAGGCGCAGGCCGTTGAGGCCATCGCCATCCGGGAACTCGTCCACCATGATGTCCGGCACGATGCCGCGCGCCTGGATGGAACGGCCATTGGGCGTGTAGTAGCGGGCCGTGGTCAGCTTGACGGCGGTGTTCTTTTCCGGCGGCAGGGCGATCACGGACTGCACCGAGCCCTTGCCGAAGGACTGCGTACCCATGATGGTGGCGCGCTTGTAGTCCTGCAGGGCACCGGCCACGATCTCGGAGGCCGAGGCCGAGCCGCTGTTGATCAGGACCACCATCGGCACCTTCTTGATGGCGTCCGGCAGGCGCGACAGCGGATCCGACAGCGGGTTGGAGGCGTAGAACTCGCGCTTGGCGTAGAAGGTCTGCTTGGAGCTGGGCAACTGGCCGTTGGTGGAGACCACCACCGCATCCTTGGCCAGGAAGGTCGCCGCCACGCCGATGGCGCCTGGCAGCACGCCGCCCGGGTCATTGCGCAGGTCCAGCACGATGCCCTTCAGGTTGGGCTCCTGGGCGTAGATGGCGGCCAGCTTCTTGGACATGTCGTCCACCGTCGGCTCCTGGAACTGGGTCACGCGCAGCCACGCGTAGCCGGGTTCGATCACCTTGGACTTGACGCTCTGGACGCGGATCTCCTGGCGGGTGATGGTCAGGATGATGGGCTTGTCCTCGTCCTTGCGGGCAATCGTCAGCGTGATCTTGGTATTGGGTTCGCCGCGCATCTTCTTGACGGCTTCATCCAGGGTCAGGCCCTTGACCGGGGTACTGTCCAGGCGGGTGATCAGGTCACCGGCCTTGATTCCGGCGCGGAAGGCCGGCGAATCCTCGATCGGTGAAATCACCTTGACGTAACCGTCTTCCATGCCGACCTCGATACCCAGGCCGACGAACTTGCCCATGGTGCCTTCGCGCAGCTCCTTGTAGGCCTTCTTGTCCAGATAGGCCGAGTGCGGGTCGAGCGAGGCGACCATGCCGGAGATGGCTTCGGTGAGCAGCTTCTTGTCATCGACCTGCTCGACGTAATCCGACTTGATGAGACCGAACACATCGGCCATCTGGCGTAACTCCTCCAGGGGCAGCGATGCCGTTGCATTTTTTTGCGCGATGGCATCGAACTGAATCATCGCGGTGGCGCCAGCCACCATGCCCAAACCGATCAAACTGATATTCTTGAGTTTGCTGCCCATGTGTCACCTAGTAGTTACCCACCCCTGTGGGTCGAATGCGCGGCCTTGATACCGCATTTCAAAGTATAAACCCGATTGCTCGTTGCCGCCGCTGTTGCCTGCAGTGGCAATGGTTTCCCCGGTCTTGACCAGGTCGCCGGCACGTTTCAACACCGCCTGGTTGTTGCCGTAGATCGTCATGTACTGGTTACCGTGATCCACGATGATCAGGTTGCCGAAGCCGCGCAACCAGTCCGCGAAGACCACCCTACCGGCCGCCACGGCGCGCACTTCCGCGCCTTCATGGGCGCGGATGAACAGGCCCCGGCTGGTCGGGCCGTCGCCCCGGCGGCTGCCGAATTTCGAGCTCAGGTCACCCTTGACCGGCAGGTGCAGCTGGCCGCGCAGGCTGGCGAAGGGCTTGCCGAAATTGTCCGACTGCGGCTCGGGCAGGGTGTCGTTGCGTCCCAGCGACGCGCTTTGCGGCGCTTCGTCGTCATCGATGGCATCGGCCGGGTCGGGCATCTTCGGTGCCGGCTTGCCTTCCCTGGCGGCCCGGGCCGCTTCGGCGGCGCGCTTCTCGGCGCGGGCACGTTGTTCTGCCTGGCGTTTTTCGCGTTCGGCCTTGGCCTTGGCCAATTGTTCCTGGCGCCGCTTTTCGCGTGCCTCGGCTTCGGCCTTCTTCTGCTGCTCGATGATCTGGGCCAGCTTGTCGACCAGGCTGGAAAGGCGCTGCTGGTCCTGCTCGATGCGTCCCACCTCCTGGCGCTGGGCGTTGAGCTTGCTGGAGAGCTGGGACAGCAGGGTGACCCGGCGCGCCTTTTCGCGCTCCAGGACCTTCTTCTGCTCCAGTTCTTCCTGGGCGATCTCCTGCAGTTCGGATTTGGCGTTCTCGGTATCGGCCTGGTTGGCGCGAATGGCCTGCTGGTTGGCGCGCAGGGTTTCGATCAGCCGGGCCTGGGCTTGCGAGACATAACCCATGTACTGCAGTTCGCGGTTGATGCGATTGGGATTGTCGCCCGAGAGCAGCAGCTTGATGCGGTCCTCATTGCCGGCCACGTACTGCTCGCGCAGCAGCCTGGACAATTGCGCCTGCTGGGCGTTGACCAGGGCCGTCAGTTCATTGAGCTTGCTGACCAGTTGTGCCAGGCGGTTCTCGGTATCCTGCTGCTCCTGGGCCAGGTCGCGCAGCGAGCGATTGGCCTTGGAGATGGCCTGCTCGGACGAGGCCAGGGCATCGGCCGCGTTGTCCTTGGCGGTCTCGGTCCGGTCGATGTCGCGCTTGAGGCTGGAGAGGCGTTGCTGCAGGTCGTCCCGTTCCTTCTCGGCGGCCTGCTTCTGGCGGGTGCGCTCGGTGATGGGCTGGGCGTGCAGGGAAGCGGCCGCCAGCAGGCAGGCCAGCATCGCGCCTCCAGGGCGCAACCATCCCCGCAACGCGGGGCGGCCAGGATCGGCCGCCGGTCGCGCCAGCGCATTGCGCTTGCCGGGAAAAGGCAGAGGCGCCGCCTGTACGGCCGGCGCCTTGCGGGAGAAACGCAGTTTTATTTCGACTTCCCTTGGTTGGCCACGGCCTTGAGCGCCGCTTCGATGGCGGACTGGTCGCCCAGGTAGTAGCTCTTGATGGGCTTGAGGTCGGCATCCAGTTCATAGACCAGCGGCTGGCCGTTGGGGATGTTCAGGCCGACGATGTCGTTGTCGCTGATGCCGTCCAGGTACTTGATCAGGGCACGCAGGCTGTTGCCGTGCGCCGAGATGATGATCTGCTTGCCGGCGCGGATGGCCGGGGCGATGGAGTCATTCCAGGCCGGCAGCACGCGGGCCACGGTGTCCTTGAGACATTCGGTCAGCGGCACCTGTTCGCGCGACAGGCCGGCGTAGCGCGGGTCGCCGAAGGCGTCGCGCTCCTCGCCCGGGGTCAGCGGGTTGGGCGGGGTGTCGTAGCTGCGGCGCCAGACCAGCACCTGCTCGTCGCCGTACTGGGCCGCGGTCTCGGCCTTGTTCAAACCCTGCAGGGCGCCGTAGTGGCGTTCGTTCAGGCGCCAGTCGTTCTTGACGGGGACATACATCTGGTCCATTTCGTCCAGGGTGGTCCAGAGGGTGCGGATGGCACGCTTCAACACCGAGGTGTAGGCCAGGTCGAAGGAGAAACCGGCTTCCTTGAGCAGGCGACCGGCCTGGCGGGCCTCGGCCACGCCCTTCTCGGTCAGGTCGACATCCACCCAGCCGGTGAAGCGGTTGGCCAGGTTCCAGGTCGATTCGCCGTGGCGCATGAATACGATTTTGTACATAGGAGGACTATTTCTGATGATGGAAAAACCGATGCGGCTGCCCGAAGAGCCCCTACGCGAGGCCGGGCGCAAACCTTAGACTGTTCTCATACAAACCGCGAATGCTTCTATTTTATAATGCCGGGATTCAGTAAACTCATTGGACAGCCGTGAAATTCATCATCGACAATATTTTCCTGATCGCCCTGGCCTTGGTCTCCGGCGGTGCCCTGCTGGTTCCCTACCTGCAACAGCGCGGCAACAAGCTCAGCCTGCTGCAAGCCACCCAGATGCTCAACCAGGGCAAGGTGCTGGTGCTGGACGTGCGTGACACCGAACAATATGCCGCCGGCCACCTGCGCGATGCCCGCAACATCCCGCTCAAGGAATTGCCCCAGCGCATCGCCGAGCTCGACAAGTTGAAGAGCCGACCGGTCATCGTGATCTGCCAGAACGGCACCCAGGCCAACCGCGCCGAATCCACGCTGAAGAAGGCCGGCTTCGCCGAGGTCTATGGCTTGACCGGTGGCATCGCCGCCTGGCAGGGCCAGGGCCTGCCGCTGACCACCAAGGATGCCAAATGAGCGCGCCGGTGAAGATGTATTGCACCGCCGTGTGCCCGTATTGCATGATGGCCGAGCGCCTGCTCGCCAGCAAGGGGATCACGCAGATCGAGAAGATCCGTGTCGATCTCGACCCTCAGCAGCGTGAGCTGATGATGCAACAGACCGGTCGTCGTACCGTGCCCCAGATCTATGTCGGCGACACCCATGTCGGCGGCTTCGATGACCTGAGCGCACTGGATCGCGCCGGCAAGCTGGACCCGCTGCTGCAAGCCTGACGCCAGGGCAGCACTTCCCAACCGATTCACCGAACCTGAAAGAAATCCATGTCGGAACAGAACCAAGAAGCTCAACAGCAACCCGTTTTCCAGATCCAGCGCGTCTACCTGAAGGACCTCTCGCTGGAACAGCCGAACTCCCCGGCCATCTTCCTGGAACAGGAAGCACCATCCATCGAAGTGTCGGTGGACGTCGGCGCCGAGGCGCTGGCTGAAGGCGTGTTCGAATCGACCGTGACCATCACCGTGACCGCCAAGGTCAAGGACAAGGTCGCCTTCCTGGTCGAGGGCAAGCAAGCCGGCATCTTCGAGATCCGCAACGTGCCGGCCGAACAGCTGGACCCGCTGCTGGGCATCGGCTGCCCCAACATCATCTACCCGTACCTGCGCGCCAACATCGCCGACGCCATCACCCGCGCCGGTTTCCCGCCGGTCCACCTGGCCGAGATCAACTTCGAGGTGTTCTACCAGCAACGCCTGCAGGCACTGGCCGAGCAACAAGGCGCCACCCTGGTCAACAACGGTTCGACTGCCGTCAACTGATCCACCCCCGCGTGCGCCTGACCCGTCCGGACTGCCGCCCCTGCGGCCATGCTTCCGGTCGGGCGCCACGACGCCAGACCGCCGCAGCTCCTGCGGCGGTGCTTTCCCCTCCCGTGGAGACTTTCCCCATGAAACGCCTGCCCCTGATTCTTTGCGCCAGCCTGCTTGGCGCCTTCCTGGCCAAGGATGCCCTGGCCCTGGACTTCAAGTCGGTCGGTGCCGCCCCTGCCATCATGTACGACGCCCCTTCCGAAAAAGGCCGCCGCGTCTACGTCGCGCCGCGCGGCATGCCGGTGGAAGTGGTATTGACCTATGGCGAGTGGAGCAAGGTCAGGGATGCCGCCGGCACGCTGTCCTGGATCTCCTCCAAGGCGCTCACCTCCAAGCGCATGCTGGTGGTGTCGGTGGCCAATGCGCGCATCTTCAATGCCGCCGATGAGGGCAGCCCGGTGGTGTTCACCGCCGACAAGTACGTGCTGCTGGAATGGCTGGAAGGCCCCAGCAACGGCTGGGTCAAGGTGCGCCATCGCGACGGCCAGACCGGCTTCGTGAAGGCCGGCGACGTCTGGGGCGACTGAGCGGGCGACCATGAAGATCACCATTCTAGGCGCCGGCGCGTGGGGTACCGCACTGGCCATCCCGCTGGCGCGCAAGCACGATGTCGTGCTGTGGGGCCGCAACGTTGCGGCCATGCAGGAGGCCGGGCAGTTTCGCGAGAACCGGCTCTACCTGCCCGGCTTCCCCTTGCCTGCCGAACTGGCGGTGAGCGCGGACTTCGATGCGGCGGTACGCCATGTCTGCGACACCCCCGACGATGCGCTGCTGATCGCGGCGTCGTCGGTATCGGGCCTGCGCGAGCTGACCGGTCATCTGCGCGCCTATGCGCTGCCCAACCTGGTCTGGCTGTGCAAGGGTCTGGAAGAAGGAACGCGCCTGCTGCCGCACCAGGTGGTGCAACAGGTGCTGGGCGAAGGGCTGGCTGCCGGCGCCCTCTCGGGCCCCTCATTTGCCCAGGAAGTCGCGCGCGGCCTGCCCTGCGCGCTGACCATCGCCGGTGCCGACGCGGCCCTGTGCGAGCGCGTGGTGGCCGCCGTGCATGGCAACAATATCCGGATCTATTCGAGCGACGACCTGGTCGGCGTGGAGATCGGCGGCGCGGTGAAGAACATCCTGGCCATCGCCACCGGTGTGGCCGACGGCCTGCAACTGGGCCTGAACGCCCGCGCCGCCCTGATCACCCGCGGCCTGGCCGAGATCACCCGGCTGGGCGTGGCGCTGGGGGGCCGCCCCGAGACCTTCATGGGCCTCTCGGGGGTGGGCGACCTCATCCTCACCTGCACCGGTGACCTGTCGCGCAATCGCCGCGTCGGCCTGGGGCTGGCACAGAACAAGAAGCTGGAGGATATCGTGGCCGAACTCGGCCATGTCGCCGAAGGCGTGCGTTGTGCACAGGCCGTGCGTGAGCTGGCACGCGAGAAAGGCATCGAGATGCCGATCACCGATGCGGTGGCGGCAGCCTTGTTCGATGGCGTGTCGGTGCAGGAAATGGTGGCCAGGCTGCTGGCGCGGGATCCGCGCGAGGAAAGCCTCTAAGGCGCTGCCTGCTGCCGGCCCGGAAACATCAAGCCCGGGTATAGACCGATTCAGGCTGGAAAAACTCAGCCGGGAAGATGCGATGCACTTCCCGGCTGTTTTTTACGCGCCGATCAGCGCGCGATGATGTCGCTTTCCATCTTGGGACGGCGGAAATGCTGGGGCGAACCGCCTTCGATCAAGTCATCCATCTGCTTGGAGATCTTGTCGTAGCGCCCATTGCAATCGTCCTGGGGTACCGCCTCGGCGCTCTTGATGCGCTTGGACAGGCGGGAGCTGCGGGCCTCACCACCCATGACGTATTGTTGGGCGGCGCGGCCGGCGTGGTTGTTATTGGCGGTCTTGTTGCGTTGAATGGCTTGCATCGTATTTCCTCTAAACGTCGCTGACGCTCAAAGTTCTCCTTTCCTGAGTTTTTTGAGGAGAACCGGCAATGCCCCGGACTGATTCATTACTCCCGGGAAACTGCTCCTGACACAGAAACACCCTGATTAACGGGCGCTTTAACTATGTAACGTCCGAGTCGCAATTTGGAATACGTGAAAAGTCAGTATTTTGTCAGCCAATTTGAATTTATTTTGGTGCAGATTTTTCATGCGGCTGCGCAAAATTGGCGCAAACCCACTGCCATCAAGGCTGACAGCGCTGTCAGAATAGTCGGGATTGTGCAGTTTTGATCAACAAAACCTGTGTGAAAAATTTGTAGCCAAACGTATCTCCGCGTGGCCAGCGCCGCAAAAAAACCACAGATCCGCCCGCTTTCAATTGCCGTCCGGAATTTTTACCAGCTACTGCGACAAGCCCTAGCCATGCGCCGGCACCGGTCGATCCAGGTCGGCCGGGACCAGGGAAAACACCCTGGCATCGCGCGGCTGGCCATGGAACACCAGGCGGTTGCGTGCCAGGCATTCCATCGTCGCGCCGGTCTTTTCGGCCACCCGCTGGCTGCGCAGGTTGTCGGCCTGGGCCACGATCTCCAGCCGGGTCAGGCCGGTCTTGCCGAAGGCGAAGGCGGCGGCGGCCCGCGCGGCCACCGCGGCGATGCCGCGGCCGGTATAGCCCTCGCGGACCCAATAGCCGAGGTTGGCCATCTGGTTCAGCTGGCTGACCTGGTTGATGGCCACCGCCCCGATCACCAGGCCGGTGGAACGGTCGATGACGTTGAAATCATAGGCGGCATGCCCCTGCCAGTGTTCGATGGAGCGCTGCAGGAACAGTTGCGCATCCAACAACCCATAGGTGGGCGTACACCAGGCCTCCCACTTGCCGATGGCCTGGCGGGAGTGGTCCACCGCGTCATACAGTGCCCGCGCCTCACGCACATCGAGCGGGCGTACTTCAATATCGCGATCGCAGTAGATGATCTGCCGGGAGCGGTCGATGGGATAGGGCATGCTGGTCGGTCGTGTACGGATTGGACCATCTTACCTAAATTGCCCCGGCCTGAGAAAGCGGCAAAGCGCCTCAGGCGAGGTGGGCGTGCAGTTGCGACAGATGAGTGATGACCTGCACGCCGGACGGCATGTCCGGATGCACGCCATGCTCCTGCAGGGCGATCACCTTCATGCCCGCCGCCAGCCCGGCCTGTACGCCCGGCAGGCTGTCCTCGACCACCGCGCAGCGCTCCGGCGCCACGCCCAGTTGCGCGGCGGCATGCAGGAACAGGGTCGGATCGGGTTTCCAGCGCTGCACATCGTAGGCGCTGAAGATGCGCCCGGCAAAATGCGGCAGCAGTCCCGTCACGCGCAGGCATAGCTCGATCTTGTGATGGGGTGCGTTGGAGGCCAGCGCAAAGGGCAGGTGCAGCTGTTCCACCATGTCCAGGGCGCCGTTGATGGGTTGCAGGTGCTGCTCCAGCAGCTGCGCCATGTGGTCGCGCAGCGCCTGCTCGAAGTCTTGCGGCAGGGCGTGGCCACGCAACTGCTCGATGTGCGCCAGGCACCACGTCATGCTGACGCCGCGAAAGCGCGCCAGGGCCTCCTCGGCGCTCAGGTTGACGCCATAACCGGCCACATGCTCGGACCAGGCCCGCGCCGCCACCACTTCGCTATCGACCAGCGTGCCATCGCAATCGAAGATGACCAGCGCCGGCGGGTGAGTCGAATCGTTCATTACCACTCCTTTTCGTCGGGGGGCGGGGCCCCCTTGGTCAAGGAGCGGCCATCACCATCAAAGCTCGCCGTAGGAATGCAGGCCGGAGAGGAACATGTTCACGCCCAGGAAGGCGAAGGTCGTCACCAGCAGGCCGACCAGTGCCCACCAGGCTGCCGCCTGCCCGCGCAAACCCTTCATCAGGCGCATGTGCAACCAGGCCGCGTAGTTGAGCCAGACGATCAGCGCCCAGGTCTCCTTGGGGTCCCAGGACCAGTAGCCGCCCCAGGCCTCGGCAGCCCACAGCGCACCCAGGATGGTGGCGATGGTGAAGAAGGCAAAGCCCACGGCGATGGCCTTGTACATCACATCATCGAGCACCTCCAGCGAAGGCAGGCGGTCGGCCAGGTAGCCGCGCTCGCGCAGCAGGTAGGCCACGGCCACCATGGCGGCCAGGGCGAAGGTGCCATAGCCGATGAAGTTGGCCGGTACGTGGATCTTCATCCACCAGCTCTGCAGTGCCGGTACCAGCGGCTGGATCTCGGCTGCATCCCGCGAAACGGTATACCACATCAGGAATCCGACTGCTGCGGTGATGACCGTCAGCACGAAGGCACCGAGCTGGCGGGTGGCATAGCGCTCCTCGTAGTAGAGATAGAACAACGCGGTGATCAGGCAGAACAGGACGAAGACTTCATACAGGTTGGAGATGGGGATATGGCCCACATCGGCGCCGATCAGGTAGGACTCGTACCAGCGCACCATCATGCCGGTGAAACCCAGCAACACGGCGGCCCAGCAAAGGCGCGAGCCGATCGCGTTGCCAGTGCCGGCGGTGGTGGCCAGCCCGCCCCAGTAGAACAGCGTCGACAGGCAGAACAGCGCACTCATCCACAGGATCGCCGACTGGCTGGAGAGCATGTACTTGAGGAAGAATTTCTTGTCGGCCATCTCCAACGCACCGCCATACATGGCGATGGCGCCCAGCGACAGCACCGCGATGGCCACCATCAGCGGGCGCACCGGCTTCCAGTGCCAGCCCAGCCAGGCGAAGGTGGGCGCGGCCAGCAGCAGCACCGCCTTCTCGTAGTAATCCATGTAGCTGCCGAAACGCCCGAAGGCGTATAGGGAGCCTGCCACCAGGGCCGCCGCGAAGATCCAGTCCACCACGCTGAGGCGGCGGAAGAAGCCTTGCTCGTCGGCATAGGCCTGGTTTGCTTGTGTCAGTTCCATTGTGTTCTCCACTACTGTCTGCAGCGATGCTAGCCAAGCCGGTGCCAGCCTTTATATGCCGCAGATGATAACCGCCATATGCCGGCGGCACGGTAAAACCTAAGCCGATGGCGGCACGGCGGCGTTGCCCGCCAGCCTGCCCTTCATCTGCTCGAATTCCTTGTCAAAGTCCAGTGTACGTCGCTGGGTGCTCATGGCCAGCAGCGCCTGGCTGCCCTGGCCGTCTGCACCCGGCTTGATCCAGATCCACAGGCGCCGGTCACGGATGTAGAGCATCGCGAACACGCCCAGCACCAGGAACAGGCAGCCCAGGTAGACCACCTTCTTGCCCGGCGAACGGGTCACCTGCAGCACCGAGGCCTTGATTTCCTCGAAGCCAGCCAGTTGCAGGAACACCGGCGCCGGATAGAAGCCGGCATCGGCCAGTGCGTTGATGGCCAGTTGCAGGTAGCGGCCATGGGCCTCGTCACTGGCCACCGGGGCCAGGCCATCCTGGGCGCGGGCGGCTTGCCAGAGTTCCCACATGCTGCCGTTGAGGATCTTCATGAAGATGTCGGCAGCCTTCTCCTGTTCGGCGGCGGGCAGTTGCTCCAGGAAGCGGGTCACGGCGATATAGCCGGAGACCTTGCCGTCGCCGGCGAAGATGCTCAGGCCGCGCAGGGCCGATTGCTCCAGCTGCTGGCGCAGCACCGGCGAGGTCTCGCGACCATTGCTGATGGCCTGGCTGGCATAGCGGTGGGCGGCCTGTTCACGCAGCGCCGGATTGGCCAGCGCCGCGCGCAGGCGCATCCACTCGGCCACGCTGTCCTTGTCATCGGCGGGAATGCGCAGGTAACGGAAGGGTTGGTCGGGCTGCTCGCGCATGCCGGCCAGGAACACGTAGGCGCCATCGATCTGCAGCGACTGCATGTAGTTGAAGTACTCGCGTGCCTGGCCGGTCTTGTCGCGCAGCTTGTACTGCACGGTCGGGCCGACGTTCTTGAAGTCCTTGCTGTTGGCATTCTTGGCGCTGGAGCCCAGGTGCTTGTCCAGGCCCTCGATGATGCCGCGGTTGACGTCCTTGCCGACGTTGACCGCGCGCGCGTCACCCGAGGTCGAGCCCGACTTGCCGGCCTGCATGTTCTCGACATTGAAGGGTCGGAAACCGGTCCACTCGATGGTGTAGTCCCCCATGCCCGCCGGCATCGGGGTGGTGCCGTTGACTTCGCCGGCCAGCTCGAAGCGGCTGTTGCTGCCACCCTGCATCGGGTAGCCGACCAGCTTGAGCTTGCTGCCGCCATCCTCGAAGCTGGACTGGTAGATCGCCACGCCCTTGTAGATCAATGGTTCGTTGACCTTGATGGTGGCGGCGGTCTCCTTGCCACTCTCATGGTCGCGCAGCACCACTTCGCTGGCGAAGAGCTTGGGCATGCCGGTGGAGTAGAAGTCGATGATGAAGCGCTTCAACTGGATGGTGAAGGGCAGGTCCTGGATCATCACGCCATCCTTCTGCGGGATGATGGCCGTGCTGCTGCTGGCACCCTCGGGAATGAGGGTATTGCCGCGGAAGGTCGGGTTGTTCAGGCCCAGGCGATAACGCTCGGGAATATCGGCGATGATGCCGTTGCCGGAAAACGCCTGCTTGCCATAGAACCATTGCTGGAAGCGGATCGGCAGGTCCGAGTCGAGCAGACCGCCCAGGCAGATGATGACGATGGCCGCGTGCGCGAAGATGTAGCCCCACTTGTTGGCCGCCCCCTGCTTGGCCGCCAGCAGCGTGCCGCCTTCCTTGTCGACCAGCTTGACCTTGTAGCCGCGCTGTCCGACCTGTCGGGCCAGGCGCGCGGCGGCTTCGGCCGGCGCCTCGCCGGTCTGCCATTCATGCTTGTGGTGGAAGTTGCGCAGCGACTGCTCGCGCACATTGTCGCGCCAGCTCTTGACGTCGCGCAGCATCTTGGGCGCGTTGCGGGCGATGCACAGCGAGGTCGACAGCACCAGGAAGCCCATGATCAACAGGAACCACCAGGCCGAATAGACCGCATACAGGCCGGCCTTGCCGAAGATCTCGAACCAGAACGGACCGAACTGGTTCACGTAGTTGGGCATCGGTTCGTTCTGCTTCATCACGGTGCCGATCACGGAAGCGATGGCGATCAGCGTCAACAGGCTGATGGCAAAGCGCATCGATGACACCAGCTCGACGGCATCACCTAGCCAGCGTTGCCGGGTCCTGATCTGGATTCCTTGGGTACTGCTGCCCGTCGTCATATTCCTGCCTTACCGGATCCGGGCTGCCGGACCCGCTTACCTGGGGGGTCGCCTTGCCGGGCGGCAAAGCGATGCGAACCCGGAATTCTACCGCTCCCGGGACAAGTCCGTGATACGCGCCAGCGCAACCTGGGTATGCCGGCGCGCTTATCAGGGCGTAACGGGCCTGATCCGCGATCATGGGACCGGCCGGCGTGGCGCGCCACGACCTGCGTCAATCATGACGAAAAAAAGGCGGCACGGGGCCGCCTTTTCTTGCTTGCTCGCTTGCCTGGAGCTTACTTCAGGCCAGCCATGTAGTCGGCCACGGCCTTGATTTCCTTGTCCGAGAGACGATCGGCGATGGCCGTCATCTGCGGGCTGTTGCTGCGGGTACCGCCGCGGAAACTGGTCAGCTGGGCCACCGTGTAATCCTGGTGCTGGCCCGCCAGTCGCGGATACTGGGCCGGGATGCCGGCACCATTGGGGCTGTGGCAGCCGGCGCAGGCAGGCACGTTCTTGGCTGCGATGCCGGCGCGCCAGATATGCTTGCCCAGGTCGATGGTTTCCTTGTTCTTGGCCGCACCCGGCTTGGGCGCCTGGGCCGCCAGGTAGGCCGCGATGTTGTGCACGTCCTCGTCGGTGAGCGCCTTGGCCATCGGCGTCATGACCGGATTGTTGCGCTCGGGCGTACGGAAGTTCAGCAGCTGCTTGGCGATGTAGGCCTCGTGCTGGCCGGCCAGCTTGGGATTCTGGGTGATGGTCGAATTGCCGGCGGCGCCGTGGCAGGACACACAGGCCACAATGTTGCGGGCATTGTCGCCATTGGTGAAGAGGGCTTCGCCCTTGGCCGGATCGGCCTTGATCGGACTTGTCTTCTCATCGGCCGCATGGACCGCGGAAGACACTGCCAGCACGGCAGCAAAAACGGAATACAACAAAGGGGAAAAGGCACGGTTGGCACGGTTCATTCGTCACCCTAATACTCTTATTGTGGAATTGCGAGATTTTGCCCGTTCGGTGGCTGGCTGCCCCCATACCAAATGCCTGTTGTTTGACCTGTCTCCAATGGCCGCCATATTTTTGAGTTGCCTGGCATCAACAAGGCGTTGGGTATCGGGCCATTGTACAATAGCTTCTCCGCGTTTTTCCCTCCTCTTTCGGATTTCCCCCCACCATGTCGCAACTTTGGCAAGCCCGTTTCTACACCACCGTCAATCACCTGCGGGACCTGCCCAAGACCAGTGTGCCGGAGATCGCCTTCGCCGGCCGATCCAACGCCGGCAAGTCCAGCGCGATCAACGTGCTGTGCAACCAGAAGCGCCTGGCCTTCGCCTCCAAGACACCGGGACGCACCCAGCACATCAACTATTTCTCGCTGGGCGGCGCCCATGTGGGCCAGCACCGCAACGACGAGGCGCGCCCCGACGAGATCCGCGCCATGCTGGTGGACTTGCCCGGCTATGGCTATGCCGAGGTGTCGGGCTCGGCCAAGCATCACTGGCAAGCCCTGCTGGGTGACTACGTGCGCCAGCGCGAGCAACTGGCGGCGCTGGTGATGATCGTCGATTCGCGCCGTCCCTTCACCGACCTGGATATCCAGATGATCGAGTGGTTCGCCCCCACCGGCAAACCCATCCATTGCATCCTGAGCAAGGCCGACAAGCTCAACCGCAACGAATCCACCAACGCCCTGCGTCAGGCTCGCACCTACCTGGAAAGCTATGTGGACGAGAACGGCCAGCCCTTCCCGTTCACGGCCCAGCTGTTCTCCGCACTCAAGCGCATCGGCCTGGAAGAGGCCAATGACAAGATCCTGGAACTGGCTGGCCTGGGCGGCGAAGCGACTGCCGTATCTGGCGCCCATGTCGGCGGCGATGTCGATGGACAGGACGACGGCGAACACGCCGACCAGCCCCGGGCATGATCGCCGACAAGGCGCGATCCTTCGAACAGGAGTAAAACGGACGAACAAAAAAAACCCCGGAGAACAGCAAAATTCTCCGGGGCAAAATGCCTTTCGCTTGCACGATCGGCCCCGCTCAGGGAGGGAAGGGGAAGCGGGGGGTAAATGAATCACCCGCAGCTAAGATAAGGTATTCGAGGGGAAAGTTGTTGAAAGCCCAATTGAAAGAATGCAAATTTCCGAAGATAGCGATATTTACCTAGAAAATATTCCAAGATAACGTCAAATAACATCAATTTTTTGAAAGCCGACACATGTCTTTGACCGATTTCAGCAGCACCGCCGCCTACCCTGCCCTGCGCATGCGCCGCATGCGTCGCGATGCCTTCTCGCGCGCCCTGATGGCTGAGAACGTCATCACCAGCGCCGACCTGATCTATCCGGTATTCGTCCAGGAAGGCCAGAACCTGCGCACGCCGGTGCCGTCGTTGCCGGGCGTGGATCGCCTCTCGCTCGATACGCTGCTGCCGGTGGCCGAGCAATGTGTGCAGCTGGGTGTGCCGGTGCTGGCGCTGTTCCCGGTGATCGACCCGGCCCTGAAGACCCCCGACGGTATCGAGGCCACCAATCCCGAAGGCCTGATCCCGCGTGTGGTGCGCGCGCTGAAGGACCGCTTCCCCGAGCTGGGCATCCTGTGCGACGTCGCCCTGGACCCCTACACCAGCCACGGCCAGGATGGCGTGATGGATGAGTCCGGCTACATCCTCAACGACCAGACCGTGGCCCTGCTGGTGGCGCAAGCCGGGACCCAGGCCGACGCCGGTGTGGACGTGGTGGCGCCCTCGGACATGATGGATGGCCGCATCGCCGCCATCCGCACCATGCTCGAAGCCCAGGGCCATATCTACACCCGCATCATGGCCTACTCGGCCAAGTACGCCTCGGCCTTCTACGGTCCCTTCCGCGATGCCGTCGGCTCGGCCGCCAACCTCGGCAAGGGCAACAAGTTCAGCTACCAGATGGATCCGGCCAACAGCGACGAAGCCCTGCGCGAAGTGGCGCTGGACCTGCAGGAAGGCGCCGACATGGTCATGGTCAAGCCCGGCATGCCCTATCTGGACATCGTGCGCCGGGTGAAGGACCAGTTCAAGGTACCGACCTTCGCCTACCAGGTCAGCGGGGAGTACGCGATGATCAAGGCCGCCGCCCAGAACGGCTGGCTGGACCACGACAAGACCATGATGGAAGCCATGATGGCCTTCAAGCGCGCCGGCGCCGATGGCGTGCTGACCTACTTCGCGCTGGATATCGCGCGCAAGCTCAAGCAGGGCTGATCGCCCCACTGCACCGATGGCCGGCGACCGCGATCCCGACAGCGATCCCTTTGCCCGCCATCGCGCGCGGCTCTTCGGGGTCGCCTATCGCATGCTGGGCACGCGCAGCGATGCCGAGGATGTGCTGCAGGACGCCTGGCTGCGCTGGCACGCCCAGGACGTGCAGGCACTGGCCTCGGCCGAAGCCTGGCTGGTGACGGTAGTCACCCGCCTGTGCATCGACCGCCTGCGCCAGTTGCAGCAGGAGCGCCAGCACTATGTCGGCCACTGGCTGCCGGAGCCGCTGGTGGACCTCTCCGAGAGCGGCCCCGAGATCGACCTGTTCGGCCAGGCCCGTCTGGCGCCCTCGCCCGAGACGCTGCTGGAGCAGCATAGCGACGTTTCCTTTGCCTACCTCTTGCTGCTGGAACGTCTCAAGCCGGAGGAACGCGCCGCCTTCCTGCTGCGCGAAGTCTTCGACAACGACTATCCCGATATCGCCGCCATCCTGCAGAAATCCGAGGCCAGTTGCCGCCAGCTGGTGCATCGCGCCCGCGAAAGGCTGGCGCAGCACGATGCCGCCACCCCCGCCAGCGCGGCGCCCCGCAAGCCTCTGCACGCCGCCTCCAGCCCGGTGACGCGCGAGACCCATGCCCTGTTGCTGGAAAAATTCATGCAAGCCGTCCAAAGCGGCCAGCGCGAGGCCATGCTGGGCCTGTTGGCCGAGGACGCCCGCCTGATCGGCGACGGCGGCGGCAAGGTATCGTCCTTCCCGCATCCGCTGTTCGGTGGCGAGCGCATCACCTGGCTCTACTACGCCAACCGGCGCCGCTTCGGGGGACGCATCCGCTATCGCGCAGCCTGGATCAATGGCAGCCCGGGCCTGTTGCGCTACATCGACGACATGCTCGAATCGGCCCAGGTGCTGGAGACCGAGGATGGGCGCATCCGCGAGATCTATGTCGTGCGCAATCCGGACAAGCTCAAGGCCATCGCCCAATCCATGGCGGATGGCGGCTGAGTTTTTCAGGCTTTCCTCTTTTTTTCGGTAAATCTGTCACAAGCGGACATGCTCCTCCGTCTAGTGAAGGAACACCGGCCATTCGTGCCGCTGTCACCCTCACTTTTCGATGGAGAATCATGATGTCCGACTTCAAGCAACGCCTGCCCCATGCCAAACTCGCCGCTCCCGCCTTCAATGCCCTGCTCAAGGCCAGCGAAGCCGTCCACCAGAGCGGTGTCGATCCCAAGCTGCTGGAGCTGGTGTTCCTGCGGGTCTCCCAACTCAATGGCTGCGCCTACTGCGCCGACATGCACTCGCACGACCTGCTCAAGAATGGCGAAGACCAGCAACGCCTCAATACCCTGGCGGCCTGGCGCGAAATCGCCTTCTTCACCGAGCAAGAACGCGCGGCGCTGAACTGGGCCGAACGCTTCACCTACCTGCACCAGCCCGACGGCGACAAGGATGATGCCGCCTTTGCCCTGCTGCAGCAGCAGTTCAGCGAGGCCGAGATCGCCAACCTGACTTTCGCGGTGGCCATCATCAATGCCTGGAACCGCCTGGGCGTGGCCATGCGTCCGCAGGTACCCCGCCGCGCCTGATCGGGTCGCCACCACTGCATCGCTAAGGGCCCAAAAAAAACGCACCCCGGTCACCCGGGATGCGTTGAACATGGTCCGATCCACATCAGACTTGCTGCTCAAAAACTGGCCGACGGCGCCATGCAGGTGCCGTCGGGCTGGTCCTGCCTCTATGCGCTCACTTCCAAAGCGCGCACTTGGATTCGGCCTTGGTCATGTAGGCTTGCTCGCCGGGGATGGTCTGCACCAGCTTGTAGTAGTCCCAGGGGCGCTTGGATTCGGCGGGCGTCTTCACTTCCATCAGGTACATGTCGTGCACCATGCGGCCATCAGGACGCACCACGCCATTGGCGGTGAAGAAGTCGTTGATGCGGTTCTTGCGCAGGTAGGCCATGACCTGGTCGGCGTCGGTGCTGCCGAGGGCCTTTACCGCCTTCAGGTATTGCCCCACCGCCGAGGCATCGCCGGCCTGGAACATCGAGGGCATCTTCTTCATCTTCAGGAAGTAGCGATTGGCCCAGGCGCGCGACTGGTCGTTGAGATCCCAGTACCAGCCATCGGTGAGATACATGCCCTGGGTCAGCTGCAGGCCCAGCGAGTGGGTATCGTTGATGAAGATCAGCAGCCCGGCCAGCTTCATCGTCTTGTTCACGCCGAATTCATTGGCCGCCTTGATGGCATTGATGACGTCGCCACCGGCCACCGCCAGGCCGAGGATCTGGGCCTTGGACGATTGCGCCTGCAACAGGAAGGAGGAGAAATCCGACGTCGACAGCGGCACCCGGGTGGCGCCCACGACGGTGCCGCCGGCGCTCTTGACGACGTCGCTGGTGTCCTTCTCCAGCGAGGTGCCGAAGGCATAGTCGGCCGTCAGGAAGTACCAGGACTTGCCGCCCTGGCGCGTGATGGCCGCCCCCGTGCCGCGCGCCAGGGCGGTGGTGTCATAGGCGTACTGGATGGTGTAGGCATTGCACTCTTCATTGGTCTGGCGGGTGGTCCCGGCGCCGACCGAAATGAAGACCTTCTTCTTCTCGCCAGCGACCTTGCCCATGGCCAGGCTGGCGGCCGAATTCACGCCACCGACCAGCATGTCCACGCCATCGCGGTCGAACCATTCGCGCGCCTTGTTGGCGGCGATGTCGGCCTTGTTCTGGTGGTCGGCGAAAACCAGCTCCACCTTCTTGCCATTGATGGTGCCACCGGCATCGGCAATGGCCATGCGGATCGCCTCGACGCCACCCTGGCCGTCGAAATCGGCATAGGTGCCGGACATGTCGGTGATGAAACCGATCTTGATGGTGTCGCCAGCCGCGTGCGCACTGGGATGGGTGGCCGCGCCCATCAGCGCGCAGACGGCAGCCGACAGCGCGGCGCGCCGGATGAATGTGCTCAAGGTCTCCTCCTCGGGGGTGTCTTTATTGTCGTTGGATAGTCTTGTTACGACCCCGCAATCGAGTGCGGGGAAGGCAGCGCCGGACCGGCGCCAGGGCACCGGTCCAACGGTCTACAGCTCAGGCTCAGGCGATGACGGCGCGGGTCTGCTCGCCATTGACCAGGCGCATCAGGCCCAGCGGATTGGCGTTCTGCAGCGCCACCGGCAGCAGGGCATCGGGATAGTTCTGGTAGCACACCGGGCGCAGGAAGCGCTCGATGGCCAGCGTACCCACCGAGGTACCACGGGCGTCCGAGGTCGCCGGATACGGGCCGCCATGCACCATCGCATCGCACACTTCCACGCCGGTGGGGTAACCATTCAACAGCAGGCGACCGGCCTTCTGCTCCAGCAGCGCGATCAGGTCCTGGTTGCCTTGCAGGTCGGCGAGCTCGGCTTGCAGGGTGGCGGTCAGCTGCCCGTGCATGTTGGCGGCGAAGTCCAGCAGTTGCTCGCGGCTTTCCAGTTCGACGACGACGGTGGCAGGGCCGAAGACTTCTTCCTCCAGCGGCGCTTCCTTGGAGAACAGCTGGGCCGCATCGGCCTTGAACAGGTGCGGCACCGCCTGGGTGTAGCTGCTGCCGCCGGTGGCGATGACCTGCACGCCGGGCAACTGGCTCAGGCGGGCGACGCCGCCGTTGTAGTGGGTCAGGCCACCGCTGTTGAGCATGGTGGCCGGGGTGGTGCCGCCGAAGGCCGCCGACAGCTTCTCGATGAAGGCCGTCAGTTCCGGCGAGCGCACGCCCAGCAGCAGGCCGGGGCTGGTGCACAGCTGGCCCACGCCGACGGTGACGGAACCGGCCAGGTCCTTGGCGATGGTGTCGCCGCGCAGCTTCAGGGCTTCCGGCAGGAGGATGATGGGGTTGATGCTGGACATCTCGGCAAACACCGGGATCGGCTGCGGACGGGCCGCCGCCATGTCGCACAGGGCGCGACCGCCACGCAGCGAACCGGTGAAGCCGACCGCCTGGATACCGGCGCTCTTGACCAGCTGGGCACCCACGCGATCGCCGTAGATCATGTTGAAGGTGCCGGCGGGCATGCCGGTCTTCTTGACGGCGCGCTCGATGGCATCGGCCACCAGTTCGGAGGTCACCAGGTGGCCGCTGTGGGCCTTGAACACCGCCGGGCAGCCTGCGGCAAGCGCAGCGGCGGTATCACCACCGGCCACCGAGAAAGCCAGCGGGAAGTTGCTGGCGCCGAAGACGGCCACCGGACCCACGCCGATCTTGTACTGCCGGATATCCGGGCGCGGCAGCGGCTGGCGTTGCGGCAGGGCGGTGTCGATGCGGGCGCCATAGAAATCGCCACGGCGCAGGACCTTGGCGAACAGGCGCATCTGGCCGCTGGTGCGGGCGCGTTCGCCGGCCAGGCGCGGGGTGGCCGGCAAGGCGGTTTCACGGGCCACGGCGGCGAGGAAATCATCGCCGAGGGCGTCGATCTCGTCGGCGATGGCGTCCAGGAAGCGCGCGCGTTCTTCCGAGCTGGTGGCGCGGTAACGCGGATAGGCTTGCTCGGCCGCATGCACGGCGGCCGCCACTTCCTTGTCGGTGGCAGTCAGGAAAGGCGTCTCGAACAGGGCGCCGGTGGTGGCGTCCACGCTGTACAGGGCGACGTCGCCCTGGCCGCTGCGCTGTCCGCCGATGTAGTTGTGTCCAAGGATGGTGAAGCTCACGTTATGCTCCTGCTGGTTTCGTTGGCGCCGCCCGCAACGGGTCAAGCGCAAAGGCCACGCCCGCGTTGGCGGGAATGGCCGCTGGTTTTTGCTTCAGGTACCCGGGGCAATGTGCCGCAGGCACCCTGCGCTGCCATTGTCGGACATCACATCGATTGCTGCAGCATGTCACGATAGTCCTGTTCCGAGGCCACGCGCGGATTGGTCTTGTGGCTGTGGTCGGCCAATGCGCCCTTGATGATCTGCGGGAACATCGCCTCGCTCACGCCCAGCTCCGCCAGGCCGGCCGGCAAGCCCAGGCGAGCGCTCATCGCCTTGATGGCCGGACCGATCTCGGCACCGCTGCCCAGCCCCATGGCGTGGGCCATGCGGGCCATCTTGTTGTCCTTGACCATGGTCTCGGCGCTTTCGTTGAAGGCGATGATGGCCGGCAGGAAGATGGCATTGAGGGTGCCGTGGTGCAGCCTGGGGTTGATGCCGCCCAGCGAGTGCGACAGGCTGTGCACACAGCCCAGGCCCTTCTGGAAGGCCATCGCACCCTGCATGGAGGCGCTCATCATGTTCAGGCGGGCGTCACGGTCACCCGGCTCGCGGGTGGCGCGTTCGATATGGCCCCAGGCGCGCCACAGGCCGTCGAGAGCAATGCCGTCGGCCGGCGGGTTGAAGGACGGCGCCATGAAGGTTTCCAGGCAGTGGGCGATGGCATCCATGCCGGTAGCCGCGGTCATCAGCGGCGGCAGGCCCAGCGTCAGTTCGGGGTCGCAGATGGCCAGTCGGGGCACCAGGTAGGGCGAGAGCACACCGACCTTGCGGCCATCATCCAGGATCAGGATGGCGCCACGGCCGACCTCGCTGCCAGTGCCGGCGGTCGTCGGGATGGCGATCACCGGGGCAGTCCTGGCGGTGATGTTGGCCAGGCCGCCCTCGATCAGTGCGAAGGACTTCAGCGGGCCCTCATGGGTGCCGCAGACGGCCACCCCCTTGGCCAGGTCGATGGAAGAACCCCCTCCCACGGCCACGATGCCGTCACAGCCATGCTCGCGAAACAGCGCCGCAGCCGCGCGCACCGCGCCTTCGTTGGGGTTGGGCGGGGTCTGGTCGTACACGACCGCGGT
Source organism: Herbaspirillum sp. (assembly GCA_019233085.1). GTDB lineage: Bacteria > Pseudomonadota > Gammaproteobacteria > Burkholderiales > Burkholderiaceae_D > Herbaspirillum. The sequence continues at coordinate 19,368 of JAFAMT010000291.1, read as the reverse complement.
GGCGCCGTCCTTGAGCTGCGCCAGCACCTTGTCCAGCAGGCCGGCATGGCGGATGCCCATGTCGGTGACCACCAGGGGCTTCCTGATGCCGATGCGGTCGCACTCCTGCTGCAAGAGCGCCAATGCGCCGTAGTCGAACTGGACCTGGGTGATGTAGTTGATGAGTGCCATAAGCTGCCTAGCGGGCCATTAGGGTCATTGGGGCCATTACATAGCCTGGGTTTATAGATGTCGCCAGAGTGGCGGCTGTCGACGGGACCCTGCCCGGATCCCGCCGAGGCGCGCTCTTGCCTCTGGTGTCCTGCTTTTGAAAGCCAGACTCTAAGCCATCGCAAGACCCTTGGCTAATGAGAGCTGTTGATATGGGTATAACCAGCGATCATACTAGAGACCTTTCCAGGATCGAGCCCATGAACACCACGCTGCCTTCCCTTGCCTCCATCACCTCGCGCCTGCACCTGCGGCAATTGCGGCTGTTGATCGCCCTGTCGGACCACGGCTCGCTGCTCAAGGCGGCCGAGCAGGTCGCCCTGACCCAGCCCGGGGCCAGCAAGGCCCTGCAGGAAATCGAAAGCACGCTGGGGGCGCAACTGTTCACCCGCACCAATCGCGGCCTGGAAGCCACCGAGCTGGGGCATTGCGTGATCCGCTATGCGCGCCTGATCCAGACCGACCTGACCCACCTGCGTGAGGAAATGCTGTCCATCATGCAGGGCCACGGCGGCCGGCTGGCGGTGGGCACCATCATGGGAGCCGTCCCCCTGCTCACCGATGCCCTCACGCGGCTGCTGGAGGATCATCCCTCGCTGTCGGTGGAGATCGTCGAAGACACCAGCGCACGCCTGCTGCGCCTGCTCGACCAGGGCCGGCTGGACCTGGCCATCTGCCGCACCAGCATCAGCCAGCGCCCCGACCTCTATGACGCCTTCAACATCCACGACGAACAGCTGGCCGTGGTGGCCAGTGTCCAGCATCCGCTGGCACAGGCGCAGGCACTGCAGTTGGCCGACCTGGCCGATTCGCGCTGGGTGGTCTATTCGGCCAACATGCCCATGCGCCTGACGCTGGAGCGCGAATTCCACGATGCCGACCTGCGCTTCCCGCTGCAATTGATGGAAACGACCTCGGCCTTCACCACGCTGTCGCTGCTACAGAAGAATCCGCACTTCGTGGCGCTGCTGTCGGTGGATGTGGCGCACTTCTGCACGCGCTTCGGCATGACCTGCATCCTGCCGCTGCAACTGCATACCCGCAGCGAGCCCTACCAGCTCGTCACACGCCATGGCACCCAGCTCTCGCCGGTGGCGCGGCTGTTCATCGACGGCTTTGCGAAGAGCGTGACACCCCAGCTCTGAGACGGGCGCAGACAAAGAAAAAGCGCTCCCGGGGGAGCGCTTTTCGGAGCAACAAGGACAGCAGGCCGCTTACTTGTTCGGCTGCGGCGTGATGCGCAGGTAGGGGCGCGGCGACTTGTAGCCCTTGGGATACTTCTGCTTGATCACTTCCTCATCCTTGACCGACAGCGGGATGATGACGTCGTCGCCGTCCTTCCAGTTGCCCGGGGTGGCCACGGTGTAGCCATCGGTCAGCTGCAGGGCATCCAGCACGCGCAGGACTTCATCGAAGTTGCGGCCGGTGCTCATCGGGTAGGTGATGATGAGGCGGACCTTCTTCTTGGGATCGATGACGAAGAGCGAACGCACCGTGGCCGTCTCGGACTGGTTCGGGTGGATCATGTCGTAGAGGCCGGCGACCTTCTTGTCGACGTCGGCCACGATGGGGAAACCGACCACGGTCTGCTGGGTTTCCTCGATGTCCTTGATCCACTGGTTGTGGGCTTCGGCGCCGTCCACCGACAGGGCGATGGCCTTGACGTTACGCTTGTCGAATTCGGGCTTGAGCTTGGCGGTCAGGCCCAGCTCGGTGGTGCAGACCGGCGTGAAATCGGCCGGGTGCGAGAACAGCACGACCCAGGAGTCACCCGCCCAGTCGTGGAATTTGATCTTGCCGATGGAGGATTCTTGCTCGAAATCCGGTGCGGTATCGCCCAGGCGCAACGTCATGGTGGTCTCCTTGGTGGACAGAGTGAAAACAGAAAGGCTGACTATAACGCGAGGCCAGCCCCAGGCCAACGACTATAAAGTGCTTTTCAAATAACGCCGCGCAATGTGGTGAGGCCCATCACGCCATCACAGGCTCTGCAGCGTGGCCAGGAAGCGCCCGGCATCCTGGTAGCCGATGACGCGGCGCTGCGGCAGCTCTTGCCCGTCGGCATCGAAGAACATGATGCCCGGCGGGCCGAAGAGATCGAAACGCTTGAGCATGGCGCGGTCCTCGGCGTTGTTGGCGGTGACGTCGATCTGCAGCAGCAGCATCTGCCCGAAACGTTCCTTGACGCGCGCATCGCTGAAGGTGAAGCGCTCCATTTCCTTGCAGGAGACGCACCAGTCGGCATAGAAGTCCAGCATCACCGGGCGGCGCTGGCCGGCGGCGTTCTGCTTCAGGGCGGCATCGAGCTCGGCGCTGGAGCGCACGCGTACGAACTCGGTCGCAGCCGCTGCGCTCGCCTGGCCCCGCAGGTGGGACAGCGGCGCGAGCGGATCACGGCCGCCCGTGGCCACGCTGACCAGCTGCAGCAGGCCCAGCGTGACCACGGCCAGGCCCAGTGCGCGCGCTGCCCAGCCGGCCGCACGCGCCCACAGCAGGTAGGCACCGTAACCGACGCCCAGCGCCGCCCAGCCGGCCACGTGCAACCAGGCCGGGATCACCGGTGACACCATCCACAGCGCCGTGCCCAGCATCAACACGCCGAAGAAGCGTTTGACCGCATCCATCCAGGCGCCCGCACGGGGCAGCAATGCGCCGGCCGAGGCGCCGATGAGCAGCAACGGCACGCTCATGCCGGCGGCCATGGCAAACAGGGCCGAACCACCCAGCACGACGTTGCCGGTCTGGCTGATGTAGAGCAGGGCACCGGCCAGCGGCGCGGCCACGCAGGGGCCGACGATCAGGGCCGAGATCGCCCCCATCAGGAACACGCCCAGCCACTTGCCGCTGCCACCGCCGGAGGCGCTGGACAGGCGCGACTGCAGCGCCGCCGGCACCTGCAGCGTGTAGAGATCGAACATCGACAGGGCCAGGCCTGCCATCAGCAGTGCGAAGGCCCCCAGCACCCAGGGTTTCTGCAGATAGGCGGAAAGCCCCTCGCCCAGCATGCCCGCCGCCACGCCCAGGGCGGTATAGACCAGTGCCATACCCAGTGAATAATCGACCGAGAGCAGGAAGCTGCGGCCGCGGCCTGCGCCAGCGCTGGATCCCGCGGCGGCCTGCTGGCCGACGATGATGGAAGAGAGGATGGGCAGCATCGGCAAGACGCAAGGCGTGAACGACAAGCCGATGCCCAGCACGAAGAACAGTGACAGGATGCTCCACAGGCGGCCGCTCTTGAGCACGGCAGCGATGCCGTCCATGTCACTACCAGCGCTGCCCGCGGCGCGCTCCTTGCCGCTACCGCCGGCGACGATCTGGCCGATGGCCTGGGGCGACATGGTCACGGTCAGGGTCATCGGTGGATAACATAAACCCTTGTCCGCGCAACCCTGCGAGACGGCACTGACCGTAAAGTTGCCGGTGGCTCCGGTGACGCTCATGCGCGCGGTCACGGCCTGGTGGTAGGTCTCCACCTCCTTCTGGAAATTCTCGTCGTACTTGCGCTTTCCGGCAGGAAATTGCGGCTCGCCCAGCGTCGCACCCTGGGCACTGAAGTGGAAGCGATCGCGATACATGTAGTAGCCATCGGCGATGCGATAGCTCAACTCCAGCGTGCCGGCATCGATCATGCGGGCGCTGAGCTGGAAGGCCTGTTCGGGAGGCAGGTAATCGTCGGCCGCGCGCGCCGGCGCGGTGCCAGACAGCAGCAGCAGGGCCAGCAACTGCAACAGCAGCGCGAACAGGCGGGGGAAACGGTCAAGGCTCTTCTTCATGCGGTTCTACGATGTGCTTGCTGGTTGCTCGGTCGCTCGGTGGGTCGGCAGGTCGGTGTGGGCAGCAGAGACAGTCACGCCTGCACGGGCTTGGCGGTCTCGTGCTGCATCCATGTCAGGTAGGCCGGCAAACCGGTCGCCAGGGGCAGCGCGACGATCTCCGGGACCTCGTAGGGGTGAGCCCGCAGGATCGCCTGCTCCAGCTCCTGGTAACGCGCCTGCGTGGTCTTGATCAGCAGCGGGATCTCGCTGGCTTGCTCCACCTGGCCCTGCCAGCGATAGACGGACGCCACCGGCGGCAGGATATTGACGCAGGCGGCCAAGCCTTGTTCCACCAGACTCCTGGCCATGGCATCGGCCAGTGCCTGCTGCGGTACATTGGTCACCACCAGCAGCGGCTGGTTCAACAGTGAAGAGGTCATCGGACGGGCTCCTTGCGCATGCCGTATTCAATCACATCCTGGCCCAACGCGCCGCCGGACAAACGCAAGACATTGCTACACATGCCGCCACCGCCGCGTCGTCAGCCGCGCCGGAAAACAAAAAAGCCAGGCTAAGCCTGGCTTTTCTGATATTGCCCACAACCGTGCGATTACTCGGCGGTCGGTGCGTCGGCAGCGTCGGTGACTTCCGGACGGTCAACCAGCTCGACGAAGGCCATCGGAGCGTTGTCGCCTTGGCGGAAGCCCATCTTCAGGATGCGCAGGTAGCCGCCGTTACGGGCAGCGTAACGCGGGCCCAGTTCGGAGAACAGCTTGCCGACGATTTCGCGATCGCGCAGGCGGTTGAAGGCCAGACGCTTGTTGGCCAGGGTGTCGACCTTGCCCAGGGTCAGGATCGGCTCGACGACGCGGCGCAGTTCCTTGGCCTTCGGCAGGGTGGTCTTGATGGCTTCATGACGCAGCAGCGAAACAGTCATGTTGCGCAGCATGGCCAGACGGTGGGACGAAGTACGATTCAGTTTGCGGAGACCGTGACGGTGACGCATGGTAATTTCCTTTCAGGTTACAGTTTTGATCCAGTTCTTCTATCGGCAGGCCAGCTTGGCTGTCCGGACCGCGGACCGGTAAATGACGGATAAAAGTGTTGCTACAGGTACTACGGATACAGTGTCTTGCCGGCCTGGCCGGCAGGATCTTCATCCACGCCCGCCAGGCGACAGGAATTACTTCTCCAGGCCGGCAGGCGGCCAGTTTTCCAGCTTCATGCCCAGGGTCAGGCCACGCGAAGCCAGGACTTCCTTGATTTCGTTCAACGACTTGCGACCCAGGTTCGGGGTCTTCAGCAGTTCGTTCTCGCTGCGCTGGATCAGGTCGCCGATGTAGTAGATGTTCTCGGCCTTCAGGCAGTTTGCCGAACGCACGGTCAGCTCCAGGTCGTCGACCGGACGCAGCAGGATAGGATCGACCTGCGGTGCGCGCGACGGTGCTTCTGCAGTCGCTTCGGTGCCTTCCAGGGCAGCGAACACGTTCAGTTGATCAACCAGCACGCGGGCCGATTGACGGATCGCTTCTTCCGGGGTGATGACGCCGTTGGTCTCGATGTTCATGACCAGCTTGTCCAGGTCGGTACGCTGTTCCACACGCGCCGATTCCACGGCGTAGGAAACGCGACGCACCGGCGAGAAGGAAGCGTCCAGGATGATGCGACCGATGGTCTTGTTGGTGTCTTCGGACAGGCGACGCACGTTACCCGGCACGTAGCCACGGCCCTTTTCGACCTTGATCTGCATGTCCAGCTTACCGCCACCGGTCAGGTTGGCGATGACGTGATCCGGGTTGATCAGTTCCACGTCGTGGGGCAGGTCGATGTCGGAAGCCAGGACGGCGCCTTCGCCTTCCTTCTTCAGGGTCAGGGTGACTTCGTCACGGTTGTGCAGCTTGAAGACCACGCCCTTCAGATTCAGCAGGATGTCCACGACGTCTTCCTGCACGCCGTCCAGCGAGGAATACTCGTGCACGACGCCGGCGATGGTGACTTCGGTGGGCGCATAGCCGGTCATGGTCGAGAGCAGGACGCGACGCAGCGCGTTGCCCAGGGTGTGACCGTAGCCGCGCTCGAACGGCTCCATCACGACCTTGGCGTGACCGGGAGCCAGGGCTTCCACTTCGATGATGCGGGGCTTCAACAAACTGTTTTGCATGAATTGTCCTTTTCAATACCCTCGGTTCGTTACACCGATAAGGCTGATGGCAGTTCGGAAAAATGCCCACCATGAGGTGGGCACAGGGGTAAAGCTGTACGACGGATTAACGCGAATACAGTTCGACGATCAGCGATTCGTTGACGTCGGCAGCGATTTCGCTACGGTCCGGAGCGGACTTGAAGGTGCCTTCCAGCTTCTTCGCATCCACGGAAACCCACTGCGGGAAACCGTTCGACTCGGCCAGCGACAGGGCTTCAGCGATACGCACTTGCTTCTTGGCCTTTTCGCGCACGGCGACGACGTCACCGGCCTTGACCGAGTAGGAAGCAATGTTCACGACTTGACCGTTCACGGTCAGCGCCTTGTGGGACACCAGCTGACGCGCTTCAGCGCGGGTCGAGCCGAAGCCCATGCGGTAGACGACGTTGTCCAGACGCGATTCCAGCAGCTTCAACAGGGTTTCGCCGGTGTTGCCCTTGCGGCGGTCGGCTTCAGCGAAGTAGCGGCGGAACTGGCGCTCGAGGACGCCGTACATGCGCTTGACCTTCTGCTTTTCGCGCAGCTGGTTACCATAGTCAGAGGTGCGTGCGCCCGAGGTGCGGCCATGTTGACCCGGCTTGGAATCCAGCTTGCACTTGGAATCCAGCGAGCGGCGTGCGCTCTTCAGGAACAGGTCGGTGCCTTCGCGGCGGGAGAGTTTTGCTTTCGGTCCGATATAACGTGCCACGGTATTTCCTTTATCAATGACGTCCCAGACTGCCGGACGCTAGTCTGACCTGCATGCGGCCAGACAGTGGTCTTAAGAACAAAACCCGCCAAGGTGATTGGCGGGTGATTTCCAACGCTTTCACCTGAAGCCAGGCGAAAGCGCAAGATTATACTACAACTTAGATGCGACGGCGCTTCGGCGGACGGCAGCCGTTGTGCGGGACCGGGGTCACGTCCTGGATCTGGGTGATCTTGATGCCCAGGTTGTTCAGAGCGCGCACTGCGGATTCACGGCCCGGGCCGGGGCCCTTGATACGCACTTCCAGGTTCTTGATGCCGCATTCGATCGCGACCTTGCCGGCGCTTTCAGCGGCGACCTGGGCGGCGAACGGAGTCGACTTGCGCGAACCCTTGAAGCCAGCACCACCCGAAGTCGCCCACGACAGGGCATTGCCCTGACGGTCGGTGATCGTGATGATGGTGTTGTTGAACGAAGCGTGAACGTGCGCGATGCCTTCAGCAACGTTCTTCTTGACTTTCTTACGAACACGCGATGCTGCTGCGTTGTTGGGGGACTTTGCCATAATTTCTTCCTTGAATCCGACCAGTGCTTGCGCCTGCCGGGATTATTTCTTCAGCGATTGAGCGGCCTTGCGCGGACCCTTGCGAGTACGGGCATTGGTGCGGGTACGTTGACCACGAACCGGCAAGCCACGACGGTGACGCAGACCGCGGTAGCAACCCAGGTCCATCAAACGCTTGATGTTCATGGACAACTCACGGCGCAGATCGCCTTCCACGACGAACTTGGCGATTTCGTCACGCAGCTTTTCCAGCTCGTTATCGTCCAGGTCCTTGACCTTCTTGTTGGTCGGTACGCCGGTAGCTGCGCAGATGTCTTCCGCGCGGGGACGGCCAATACCGTAGATGGCGGTCAGGCCGATCACGGTGTGCTGATGGTTGGGGATGTTGACCCCTGCAATACGTGCCATTCGTTATTCCTCGATCAATAACGTTAAATTAACCCTGGCGCTGCTTATGGCGGGGTTCGGTGCAGATCACACGAACGATGCCATTGCGCTTGATGATTTTGCAGTTGCGGCAGATCCGCTTGACTGATGCGAGCACTTTCATTGTGGCCCTCTTTCTTTCAATGTTTCACTGTTACTTGGTTCGGAACACGATACGTGCCCGGCTCAAATCGTAAGGCGTCAGTTCCACCGTTACCTTATCGCCGGGCAAGATACGGATGTAATTCATGCGCATCTTGCCGGAAATATGGCCGAGTACAACGTGACCGTTTTCCAACTTAACCCTGAATGTCGCGTTAGGGAGATTTTCAAGAATCTCGCCCTGCATCTGAATAACGTCGTCTTTTGCCATTCCGTGTCTTCTTCCTCTGGGGCAAAACCCGCTTATCGCGGTGTCATGCCACCCTTGAAATTAGCTTTGCGGAGCAACGATTCATACTGCTGTGACATCACATAGTTCTGCACCTGGGCCATGAAATCCATCGTCACGACCACGATGATCAGCAGCGATGTGCCACCGAAGTAGAACGGCACCTTCCACCGTGCAATCAGGAACTCTGGCAACAGGCACACCAGGGTGATGTACACGGCGCCGGCCAGGGTCAGGCGCATCAGGATCTTGTCGATATAACGCGCCGTCTGGTCACCCGGACGGATACCCGGAACAAACGCACCACTCTTCTTCAGGTTATCTGCCGTTTCCTTGCTGTTGAACACCAGCGCGGTATAGAAGAAGCAGAAGAACACAATGGCCACTGCATACAGCAACGCGTGGATCGGTTCACCTGGTGCCATCGACGCCGCCAGATCCTTCAGGAAACGAATGAAGGGATTCGACGTATCACCCGATGTGAACCAGCTGGTGATCGTGGCCGGGAACAGGATGATCGACGACGCAAAGATCGGCGGAATCACGCCAGCCATGTTCAACTTCAGCGGCAGGTGGCTGCTTTGGCCACCGTAGATCTTGTTACCGACCTGACGCTTCGCATAGTTCACCAGGATCTTGCGCTGACCGCGTTCAATGAACACCACCACGAAAGTCACCAGTGCAACGATCACACAGATCAGGATCGCCGACAGGGAGTGCATCGAGCCAGTGTTGACCAGCTGGAACAAGCCACCCAGAGCATTCGGCAAACCAGCTGCAATACCGGCGAAGATGATGATCGAGATGCCATTGCCCAGACCACGTTCAGTGATCTGTTCACCCAGCCACATCAGGAACATCGTACCGGTAATCAAGGTCACCACCGTCGTCAGACGGAAGGCCAGACCCGGATCCAGCACCAGGCCGGCTTGCGATTCCAGCGCCACCGCAATGCCCAGCGCCTGGAAGGTCGCCAGCACCAGGGTGCCGTAACGCGTGTACTGCGTGATCTTGCGACGACCGGCTTCGCCCTCTTTCTTCAAAGCTTCCAGCTGCGGCGAAACCACCGACAGCAGCTGCATGATGATCGATGCCGAGATATACGGCATGATCCCCAGTGCGAAGATCGTAAAGCGCGACAGGGCACCACCGGAGAACATGTTGAACATGCCCAGAATGCCGCCCTGATTCTGCTTGAACAGCTGCGCCAACTGCGTCGGATCAATACCCGGAACCGGGATATGTGCACCGATGCGATAAACGATCAACGCCCCCAGCAGGAACCACAAACGCCCCCAGGGGAAGCCTTTTGCGGCGCCTTTCGCTAATTGAGGAGTAGTTGCCAATTAATGCTCCGGGACCGGATCACTCGGCGATGGAACCACCGGCAGCTTCAATAGCGGCCTTGGCACCAGCGGTTGCGATCAGACCCTTGACGGTGACCTTCTTGGTCAGTTCGCCGGCCTTGATGATACGTACGACACGAGCCAGTTCCGACACCAGGCCGGCTTGCTTCAGTGCCAGCACGTCGATCTCGGCGACAGGCAGCTTTTCCAGGTCGGACAGGCGAACTTCAGCCTTGTAAGGCGTAGCCAGCGACTTGAAACCGCGCTTGGGCAGACGGCGTTGCAGGGGCATCTGGCCGCCTTCGAAGCCGACCTTGTGGAAACCGCCCGAACGCGACTTCTGACCCTTGTGACCGCGACCAGCGGTCTTGCCCAGGCCAGAGCCGATACCACGACCGACGCGACGCTTAGCGTGCTTCGCGCCTTCTGCGGGTTGGATAGTGTTTAATTGCATGATTCGCTCCGTTCGCAAGCTGACGCTTACGACACCACTTTCACAAGATAGGACACTTTGTTGATCATGCCACGCACCGACGGGGTGTCTTCCAGTTCGGACACCGAGTTGACGCGACGCAGACCCAGACCGCGCACGGTTGCGCGGTGGTCCTGACGAGTACCGATCAGACCCTTGACCAGCTTGACTTTGATTGTGTTAGCCATCTCGATCACCTTAGCCCAGGATTTCTTCGACCGACTTGCCGCGCTTGGCAGCAATTTCAGCCGGAGTGTTCATCTTCGACAGACCGTCCAGGGTGGCACGGACCATGTTGTAGGGGTTGGTCGAACCGTTCGACTTGGCCACCACGTTGGTCACGCCCATCACCTCGAAGATCGCGCGCATCGGACCACCGGCGATGACGCCAGTACCGTCCTTGGCCGGCGAGATCATCACCGACGAAGCGCCGTGCTTACCGATGACGGTGTGTTGCACGGTACCATTCTTCAGGGTGACCTTGATCAGCTTGCGACGTGCTTCTTCCATTGCCTTCTGCACGGCCACGGGCACTTCCTTGGACTTGCCCTTGCCCATGCCGATGCGGCCATCGCCGTCACCAACCACTGCCAGCGCTGCGAAACCCATGATACGGCCACCCTTCACCACCTTGGTGACGCGGTTGACAGCGATCATCTTTTCGCGCATGCCGTCATCAGGCTTGTCGCTTTGCGTTTTCGATTGCATTTTTGCCATGATCGATAATCCTTAGAACTTCAGGCCGGCTTCACGCGCAGCCTCAGCCAGCGCCTTGACGCGACCGTGATAACGGAAACCGGAACGGTCGAATGCGACTTCGGTCACACCGGCCTTCAGAGCCTTCTCTGCAACGCGCTTGCCGATCAGGGCGGCAGCGGCGGCATTGCCGCCCTTGCCCGATTGACCAGCCAGTTCGGCGCGAACTTCGGCTTCCAGGGTGGAAGCAGAAGCCAGCACGTTGGCGTCGGGGCCGATCACGGTGGCGTAGATGTGCGTGTTGGTGCGATGCACAGCCAGACGATTGACCTTCAGTTCTGCGATCTTTGCGCGAGTCTGAGTCGCACGGCGCAGGCGAGATTGTTTCTTGTCCATCATCAACCCCTATTACTTCTTCTTGGTTTCTTTGAGCGTCACCACTTCGTCAGCGTAGCGCACACCCTTGCCCTTGTAGGGCTCGGGTTCGCGGTACGCGCGAATTTCAGCGGCGACCTGGCCAACGACCTGGCGATCGATACCCTTGATCAGGATTTCGGTCTGAGTCGGGGTCTCAACCTTGATGCCGGCGGGCATCTGGTGAACGATGGGGTGCGAGAAGCCCAGCGACAGGTTCAGCTTGTCGCCTTGTGCTTGTGCACGGAAACCCACGCCAACCAGGTTCAGCTTCTTTTCGAAGCCCTTGGTGACGCCGTTGACCATGTTGTTGACCAGAGCACGCAGGGTGCCCGACATCGCGTTGGCTTCGCGGCTGTCATCAGCCACTTCGAAGCTCAGCGAGCCATTGTTGTTGACCACCTTGACCTTCTTGGTCAGTGGTTGGGTCAAGGAGCCCAGCGGGCCCTTGACGGTGATTTGCTCTGCAGTGATGGTCGCTTCCGCGCCATTCGGCAGTGCAACAGGCATTTTACCTACACGAGACATCTTGCACTCCTTAGGCCACGTAGCAAATCACTTCGCCACCGACACCGGTTGCGCGTGCTTTGCGGTCAGTCATCACGCCGCGCGGGGTGGACACAATCGCCACGCCCAGGCCGTTCATGACGTTGGGGATATCATCCTTGCCCTTGTAGATGCGCAGACCCGGACGGGACACGCGCTCCAGGCGCTCGATGACCGGACGGCCAGCGTAATACTTCAAACCGATTTTCAATTCAGCCTTGCCATCAGCGGCAACAACGGCGAAATCTTCGATATAACCCTCGTCCTTGAGGACGTTGGCAATTGCAACCTTCACCTTGGAAGACGGCATGACGACGGTAGTCTTGTTCACGCCTTGTGCATTGCGGATACGGGTCAGCATATCGGCGATAGGATCGCTCATACTCATTGCTTCTTCTCCTATTACCAGCTAGCTTTGGTCAAACCCGGGATTTCGCCGCGCATGGCGATTTCACGGACCTTGATACGGCCCAATCCGAACTTGCGGAAAGTACCACGGGGACGGCCAGTCAGCGCGCAACGGTTGCGTTGGCGGGTCGGAGCCGAGTTACGGGGCAGTGCCTGCAGCTTCAGACGTGCTTCGTAACGCTCTTCATCCGACTTCGATTGGTCGTCGATAATAGCCTTCAACTCGGCGCGCTTGGCAGCATACTTCTTCACCATTTCTGCGCGCTTCTGTTCACGGTTAATCAGTGCCAGTTTTGCCATGGCATCCTCAGTTTCTGAACGGGAATTTAAATGCGGCGAGAAGCGCCTTCGCTTCGTCGTCGGTCTTTGCAGTGGTGGTGATGCTGATGTTCATACCACGCAGTGCATCGATCTTGTCGTACTCAATTTCGGGGAAGATGATCTGCTCTTTCACACCGATGTTGTAGTTGCCACGACCGTCGAACGCACGACCCGACACACCACGGAAGTCACGCACGCGCGGCAGGGCCACGGTGATCAGACGATCCAGGAATTCGTACATGCGGGCGCCACGCAGGGTCACCATGCAACCGATCGGATAGCCTTCGCGGATCTTGAAACCTGCGATAGCCTTACGGGCCTTGGTCACCACCGGCTTCTGGCCAGCGATCTTGGTCAGATCGCCAACGGCGTGCTCGATGATCTTCTTGTCCGCAACTGCTTCCGACAGACCCATGTTCAGGGTGATCTTCAGGATGCGCGGAACTTCCATCACCGACTTGTACGAATACTTCGTAGTCAGATCGGCGACGACCTTATCTTTATAAAACTGTTGAAGACGTGCCATGATGTTTAAACCTTAACGACTTCGCCGTTGGACTTGTAAGCGCGGACCTTCTTGCCGTCCACTTCCTTGTAAGCCACACGATCTGCCTTGCCGGTCGCAGCGTTGAACAACGCGACGTTCGACACATGAATTGGCATCAGCTTATCGACGATGCCGCCAGTTGCACCAGTCATCGGGTTCGGACGGGTCGCCTTCTTTGCGACATTCACGCCTTCCACGACGACATAATCGGCGCTGACGCGAGCAGTCACGACACCGCGCTTGCCCTTGTCTTTGCCGGTCAACACGATGACTTCATCGTTTTTACGAATCTTTGCCATGACCACTCCTTACAGAACTTCAGGTGCCAGGGAGACGATCTTCATGAAGCGCTCTGTACGCAGCTCACGAGTCACCGGCCCAAAGATACGGGTGCCGATGGGCTCCAGCTTGGCGTTCAGCAGGACGGCAGCATTACCATCGAACTTGACCAGCGAACCATCCTGACGACGCACGCCCTTGGCGGTGCGAACGACGACAGCGTTATAAATTTCACCCTTCTTGACGCGACCACGCGGAGCTGCGCTCTTGACAGTAACCTTGATCACATCGCCAATGCCCGCATAGCGGCGCTTGGAACCACCCAAGACCTTGATGCACAGGACTTCGCGCGCACCAGTGTTGTCGGCCACTTCGAGCCGGCTTTCAGTTTGAATCATGATATTTTCTTTCCCAACTTAATCCGCTTCGCAGGATGCGCTGGCGGTCAGTCTTGGTCCTGTTAGCAAGCGAACTCGCTAGTTAGGGGACGAATAGAGCAACTTTTTGCCTCTCTTTGAAGCTTTGCGCTATCAAAGAAAGAGCTCGATATTATGGCAGCATAATATCGAGCGCGCAAGTACTACGGTACTACTTAGACGATCTGTGCTTCCTGTACAACACGGGTCACAGTCCATGCCTTGGTCTTGGAGATCGGACGGCTTTCGGTGATTTCCACCACATCGCCGGCCTTCGCCGTATTTTGCTCATCATGCGCATGGTACTTCTTGGTGCGCTTGATGATCTTGCCATACAGCGGGTGCTTCATTTGACGCTCGATTTCGACAGTGACGGTCTTGTCCATCTTGTCCGACACAACTTTGCCAATCAGCGTGCGCTTGAGCGCTTGTTTCACTTGATCGTTCATTGTTGGCCATCCTTCGAGTTGATCACAGTTTTCACACGTGCGATGTCGCGACGTACCTTCTTCAGCTGTGCGGTATTGTTCAGTTGCTGGGTCGCAATTTGCATACGCAGACCGAACTGGGCCTTCAACAGCTCACCCAGTTCTTTTTCCAGCGCTGCCTTGTCCTTACCGCGGAGTTCAGATGCTTTCATGTTCCGCTCCTAATTATTGACCGACTTGGCGAACAACGAAAGTCGTCGCAAGCGGCAATTTGGCGGCAGCCAAACGGAACGCCTCGCGAGCCAGGGTTTCGTCCACACCGTCCATCTCGTACAGTACCTTACCCGGCTGGATTTCAGCCACGTAGTACTCCGGATTACCCTTACCATTACCCATACGCACTTCAGCAGGCTTCTGGGAGATTGGCTTGTCCGGGAAAACGCGGATCCAGATACGACCACCGCGCTTGATGTGACGGGTCATCGCACGACGAGCAGCTTCGATCTGACGAGCAGTGATACGGCCACGGCCGACTGCCTTCAGACCAAAGTCGCCGAACGAAACGGCGGTTCCGCGGGTGTGCGAAATACCGGTGTTACGACCTTTTTGTTCTTTACGATATTTTCTACGTGCTGGTTGCAGCATGATTATTCTCCTGCTTTCTCAGCCGACACACCGGCATCGGCAGCTTGAGGACGACCACCGCCACGCTTTGCACCGGCGCCAGGAGCACCAGTCTTGGAGCGGGGACGTGCACCCGGCTTGCCATCGTCACGACGCGGACCACGACGCTTCTTGTCGTCTTCCAGCTCGCCGACCAGCACCGGCGATTCGCCGTTTGCCAGGCGATCGCCCTTGTAGACCCACACCTTCACACCGATGATGCCGTAGGTGGTTTCAGCTTCGCCGAAACCATAGTCGATATCGGCGCGCAGGGTGTGCAGGGGCACACGGCCTTCGCGGTACCATTCGGTACGTGCGATTTCGATGCCGTTCAGACGGCCCGACGACATGATCTTGATGCCTTGTGCGCCCAGACGCATGGCGTTCTGCATCGCACGCTTCATGGCGCGACGGAACATGATGCGCTTTTCGAGCTGCTGGCAGATCGAATCGGCGATCAGCTGAGCATCGGCTTCCGGCTTGCGGATTTCTTCGATGTTGACGTGCACGGGCACACCCATCAGCTTGCCCAGTGCGGTCTTCAGCACTTCGATGTCTTCGCCCTTCTTGCCGATCACAACGCCCGGACGGGAGCTGTAAATGGTGATGCGGGCGTTCTTGGCCGGACGCTCGATGACCACGCGGCCAACCGAAGCGTTCTTCAGCTTCTTCTTCAGGTAAGCACGGACCTTCAGGTCCTCGTTGAGCATGTCGGCAAAGTTGTTGTTGCCAGCATACCAACGCGAGCCCCAGTTACGCGTAACCGCCAGACGGAAACCGGTTGGATGAATCTTCTGTCCCATCGTGACTCCTTAGTTTCCGACGGTCACGTAAATGTGACACGACTGCTTGGAAATACGATCACCACGGCCCTTTGCACGCGCTGTGAAGCGCTTGAGGACCGCACCCTTTTCCACATAAATGGTCTTGACAGTCAGCTCGTCAATGTCGGCACCATCGTTGTGTTCGGCGTTCGCGATTGCGGACTCCAGAACCTTCTTGATGATGACCGCGCCCTTTTTGGGGCTGAAGGCCAAGATATTCAGTGCCTGATCAACTTTTTTACCGCGGATCAGGTCTGCAACCAGACGGCCCTTCTGGGCCGACAGATGCACACCGCGCAGAGTAGCTTTAGTTTCCATCATAGGACCTTATTTCTTAGCCTTCTTATCGGCAGCGTGACCCTTGAAAGTACGGGTCAGCGCGAATTCGCCGAGCTTGTGACCAACCATGTTTTCCGAGACATAGACCGGCACGTGTGCCTTGCCGTTGTGCACGGCAATGGTCAGACCGATGAAGTCGGGCATGATGGTCGAACGACGCGACCAGGTCTTGATCGGCTTCTTGTCCTTGGTAGCCTGGGCAGCCTCAACCTTTTTCACCAGGTGGGCGTCGCAGAAAGGACCTTTTTTCAATGAACGTGTCATGTTTTATCCTTTATTTCTTGCCGCGACGCGAGACAATCATCGAAGTCGTACGCTTGTTGCTACGAGTCTTCTTGCCCTTGGTCTGCTGGCCCCACGGAGAAACCGGGTGACGACCAGCGGCAGTCTTGCCTTCACCACCACCGTGCGGGTGATCCACCGGGTTCATGACAACGCCACGAACGGTCGGACGCACACCGCGCCAACGGGTTGCACCGGCCTTACCGATCTTGCGCAGGTTGTGCTCGCCGTTACCGACTTCACCGATGGTTGCACGGCATTCGATGTGAATGCGGCGCACTTCACCGGAGCGCAGACGAACCTGGGCGTAGGTGCCTTCGCGTGCCATCAGCACCACAGCGGCGCCGGCGGTACGTGCGATCTGGGCGCCCTTGCCCGGCAGCATTTCCACGCAGTGGATGGTGGTACCGACGGGGATGTTGCGGATCGGCAGGGTGTTGCCCGACTTGATCGGAGCTTCAGAACCGCTGACCAGCTGATCACCAACCGACACGCCCTTGGGAGCGATGATGTACTTGCGCTCGCCGTCCGCGTAGCACAGCAGTGCGATGTGCGCGGTACGGTTCGGGTCGTATTCGATACGCTCGACCTTGGCCGGGATACCATCCTTGTTGCGACGGAAGTCGACAACACGGTAGTGTTGCTTGTGACCACCACCGATGTGACGGGTGGTGATGTGACCGTTGTTGTTACGACCGGCGGTCTTGGACTTCTTTTCGACCAGCGATGCCAGCGGACGGCCCTTGTACAGGTCGGGATTGACGACCTTGACCATGCCGCGCCGACCGGGCGAGGTCGGCTTCACTTTTACGAGTGCCATTATTTAGCCTCCTCGGTGAAGTTGATTTCTTGACCCGGCTTCAGGCTGACGAATGCACGGCGGGTGTGGTTGCGGCGACCCATACCGTTCTTCGAGCGCTTTTGCTTGCCCTGACGGTTGGCGACTTGCACCGATTCCACTTCCACCTTGAACAGCAGTTCGACGGCGGCCTTGACTTCCAGCTTGGTAGCATCCTTGGCGACCAGGAAGACGACTTGCTCGTTCTTCTCGGCCACGAAGGTTGCCTTTTCGGAGATCACCGGTGCCAGCAGCACCTTCATCAGGCGCTCTTCGCTATGTTTCACGATTGCGTTCATGCCAGCAACTCCTCAATCTTGGCCAGAGCCGGCTTGGTGATCAAGACGTTCTTGAAGTACACCAGCGACACGGGATCAGCTTGACGCGGCTCGACCACCAGCACGCCCGGCAGATTGCGCGAGGCCAGCAGCAGCTTTTCGTCCAGGCTGTCGGTAATAACCAGCACCGATTCCAGACCCATGCCCTTGAGCTTTTGAGCCAGCAGCTTGGTCTTCGGGGCTTCGACGGCGAATTCTTCCACGACCGACAGGCGGCCTTCACGTGCCAACTGGGACAGGATCGAGCATACACCTGCGCGATACATCTTCTTGTTGACCTTGTGGGTGAAGTTTTCGTCAGGCGAGTTCGGGAAGATACGACCACCACCACGCCACAGAGGCGACGAGGACATACCGGCACGTGCACGGCCAGTACCCTTTTGACGCCACGGCTTCTTGGTGGTGTGGCTGACTTCTTCACGATCCTTTTGCTTGCGATTGCCGCTACGAGCGTTAGCTTGGTAGGCAACCACGACCTGGTGGATCAGGGCTTCGTTGTAGTCACGACCGAAAATGGTATCCGGTGCGGCGACGTTGGAAGCAGCTTGACCTTGGTCATTCAGGAGCTTCAGTTCCATTGATTAGGCCCCCTTCTTCGCTTTGACTTTGACTGCCGGGGACACGATCACTTGACCGTTCTTGGCGCCGGGAACGGCACCCTTCACCAACAGCAATTGACGCTCTGCGTCCACACGGGCGATTTCCAGGTTCTGGACGGTGGTCTTGACATCACCCAGATGACCGGTCATGCGCTTGCCGGGGAACACGCGGCCCGGATCCTGCGCCATACCGATGGAGCCAGGAACGTTGTGCGAGCGGGAGTTACCGTGGGTCGCGCGACCCGACGAGAAGTTGTAACGCTTGATGGTACCGGCGTAGCCCTTACCGATCGACACACCTTGCACGTCGACTTTCTGGCCAGCTTCAAACATGCCGATGCCAACGACGTCGCCTGCCTTCAGTTCGGCAGCCTTGGAAGCGTCAACACGGAATTCTTTGAGGACAGTACCTGCCTCGACGCCAGCTTTGGCGAAGTGGCCGGCGGCGGCTTTCACCACGCGCGAAGCGCGGCGTTGACCGAAGGTCACCTGAACAGCGGAATAACCATCCACTTCAGGCGTTTTGATTTGTGTCACGCGGTTGTTGGACACGTCCAGCACGGTCACAGGGATCGAATCCCCATCTTCCGTGAAGATGCGCATCATACCAACCTTGCGACCAACAAGGCCCAGGCTCATTGTTTTCTCCATTCCCGCCTGCGATTGGGCGGGGCTGATGTTCGTACTACCATAAATTGCGGGTCTTGCAGACGCAAAACCCACATCGAAGCCGAGCATTATAGCCCGCAAAAGAAAAACGCACAACCGAGGTTGTGCGCTTTTCCAACACTATGCTATGCCTGCTGATTACTGCAGCTTGATTTCGACATCAACGCCAGCGGGCAGGTCCAGCTTCATCAATGCGTCAACCGTCTTGTCGGTCGGATCGACGATATCCATCAGGCGCTGATGGGTACGGATTTCGAACTGATCGCGGGAGGTCTTGTTGACGTGCGGCGAGCGCAGGACGTCGAAGCGCTGGATGCGGGTCGGCAGGGGAACCGGGCCCTTGACGACAGCGCCGGTACGCTTGGCGGTGTCAACGATTTCCAGTGCGGACTGGTCGATCAGACGATAGTCGAAAGCTTTCAGACGGATACGGATTTTTTGGCTAGGAACCGACATGATTTTCCTTTAAAGAACGAACCGGGGATGGGGATCATCCCCGGCGATGTTAAAAATGCGACTAGTGTTGCTTGTTACTTTGCTACTACTGCGACTCGACGATTAGTCGAAGATCTTGGCGACGACGCCGGCGCCGACGGTACGACCGCCTTCACGGATAGCGAAACGCAGACCTTCTTCCATAGCGATCGGGTTGATCAGTTGCACGGTGATCGACACGTTGTCGCCCGGCATGACCATTTCCTTGTC
>JAFAMT010000203.1 GCA_019233085.1 Herbaspirillum sp. | reverse complement strand
GACTGCTTACCAGCCGTACTTCGCGCAAGCCTTGCGATAGGCCAGCCCGGCCAGGGCCACGTCTTCCAGGCCGATGCCGATGGCCTTGTAGATGACGATGTCCTCGGGCTTGCGCTGGTAGGGCATGCTGCCGTCGACGGCCTGGGCCAGTTCCATCACCTTGGCCCAGTCGAACACACCCGGCGCACATTGCACCAGGTCGCCGGCTTCCTGCTGGGCCTGCGGTTTCCATTCGACGAACAGGGCGGCGGCAAGGCCGATGGCGGTATCGTCGAGTTCGCGCACATTGGCCTTGGAAGCGCCCACGGCGGCCACGAAGGTCCCCGGGCGCAGCAGCTTGCCATCGAACAACGGCGTGCTGGCCCGCGTGACCGTGACCAGCACGTCAGCCTGGGCAGCGGCTTCGTCGATGCCGACGGCGCGCGCCGGCACGCCCAGCGTGCGGGTGATGTCATCGGCCAATGCCTCCTGGCCCGACAGGCCAGCCACCAGCACCTCCTTGAACTTGCGTACCTGCAACAGCGCCGGGATGTGCGAGCGCGCCTGCACGCCGGTACCGATCACCGACAGCACCTCTACATCGGGGCGCGCCAGCGCATCGCAGGCCACGGCGGTGGCAGCGGCCGTGCGCAGGCCGGTCATGGTGTCGCCCTCGATGGTGCACAGGGGCGCGCCGGTCTCGGTGGAAAACAACTGGATGACGAACTTGAACTGGCCCTTGATGGTGGTATAGACCTTGGCTCCGGCGATGCCGGCTGCCGGGATCACTGCCCCCATCATCGACAGCATCACCCCATTGGAGGCGCTGGTGCGCACGCGCCCCTGGTGTGCGCCCTGGGCCGCTGTGGCAAAGGCTTCGCGCATGGAGGCGATGGCGTCCTCGGTGGTGAGCAGTTCGCTGATCTGCTGGTTGGTCAGGAATTTCATGGTGCTGTCCTTCAGTGTGTTTCGGTGTGTGAATCCCCGGTGGGGAGAAATCAGGCCGTGCCGTGCTCGGACTTGAGGTAATTCCAGATGCGGTCGATGTCGGGATTGGCGCCATCGATGCGGCGATAGACGCGGATATCCATCTCCTCGCACCACAGGCCCTGTTCCAGCGCCTCGCTGTCATTGGGTGCGATGGCCAGGGTCAGCTTGCCCTCGGCGATCTCGCGCGCCACGGCGCTGGCCGGCAGCCAGGCGATGCCATGGCCTTCGACTGCCATGCTCTTCAAGCCTTCGGCGAGATCGGTCTCGAAGCGGCGGAACAGGTGCACACGGCGCGGACTGGAATGCAGCGCCTTCTCGACGATGCGCGAGAGCGAGGAATAGGGCGAATAACTCAGGAAGGGCTGGGGATCATTGGGCGTACCCGGCAACACATACTTGGGCAGGCCGCTGGCCAGCGTCTTCACGTAGGGGCGCAGCGGCTCCTTGCCCAGCGAGAGCACATCGTAGCGCTCGGTATCGAGGGCGATACCCTGCTGGCGGTGGTCGTAGCAGATCAGCAGGTCGCAATTGCGCTCGACCAAGGCCATCACGGCGTCATGCACATTGCCGGCCATGACGGTGGTGGCGATGGCGCCGATCTTCTTCTCGATCTCGGAGAGCAGCTTGGGAAACACCGTCAGCAGGAGCGTGTGCGGCATCGCGAAGCGCACCGCCGATTGTGCCCCGGCCAGTTGCCCGCGCAGCACCAGGCGCGCCTGCATGGACTGGTTCAGCATCTCCTTGGCGATGGGCACGAAGGATTCGCCGGCCGGCGTGAGCGTACAGGGGTAGGAGGAACGGTCGAACAGCTCGGCGCCCAGCCAGGTCTCCAGCGAACGGATGCGACGGCCGAAGGCCGGCTGCGTGACATTGCGCAGCTTGGCCGAGCGGCTGAAGTTCAGCGTCTCGACGACCGAGAGGAAGTCCTCCACCCATTTGATTTCCATTGTCCCCACCTTGTTGGCATGCCGCGCAAAGCAGGCGGCGAATCTATCGGGCCCGATGCGACACGATGCCGGCAAGCCCTCCCTCGGACGCCTGCAACTATACCGAAACGGCACTGCCGGCGTCCCATGCCATTTTGGCATAGAGCGCGCCGGACGGGGGATTGCGCGCTACCCGGGGCCTGCGGGGCAACAACCTGGCGCCTTCCTGGCATGGGTGCCGGGATCGTCAGGCCGGCGGGTCAGCCGTTGGCGTTCAATTCCGCCAGCACCTCTTGCGCCGTGGCCAGGCGTACTCCGGTGGCGGCCATGGCCTGGAAGAATTGCCGGGTGTGCTCCTCGAAGCCGGCCACCGGGCTCATGCAATCGGTCACCAGCACCAGCCGGGCACGAGCGGGGCCATCCAGTTGTCCGACGATGTGCTCGGTGGTGGCGCGCACGCAATGGCTGGCGGCCTCCCCGGTGATGTAGAGGACATCGGCCCCGGCCAGCCTCTGCAGGAAGCCATGGTTGAGCTGGGTCTGGGGATCGGTGGCATCGGGCACCTCGGCCATCACGGCCGAGTAGTGTTCGGTC
>JAFAMT010000120.1 GCA_019233085.1 Herbaspirillum sp. | reverse complement strand
GTTGAAGCTGTACATCATCGGCGCTTCATCGTGCATCCAGGTGCTTTCGATGTAGTCGCGGCTTTGCTTCAGGGCAGCGCGGGAGGAGTCGGCCAGGGCCACCTTCAGCTGCGGCGCGCGGGCCACGCTGATGACTTGCTGGGCGGTAAGGTTGAAGCCGTCTATGGTGATGGTGTGCATGGTCTTGATCCTTGGTCCGTAAAAAGTATTTGAAGAGACTGTTCCGACATTGAGAGCGATTCATTTGCCGTGTCAGGGGTACTCAGGGCTGGAACTGCTCGACCAGGCCGCTGAAGACCTGGGCCGCGATGGCGGCGTCGTCCTCGGTCATGGTCTCGTCGGGGTGGTGGCTGATGCCGCCATTGCCACAGCGCACGAACAGCATGGCTACGTCGGCGATGGCAGCCATCGCCATGGCGTCGTGGCCAGCCCCGGAAGGCAGGTGCCGCACCGGCCAGCCGGCCGCCGCGATGGCCTCTGCCAGTGCCTGCTGCAGGCGCGGTGCGCAGGGCACGCTGGCGGCTTCGTGGGTCTGGCGCAGGGTGATCTCGACCTGGCGTCGCGCGGCGATGCGCTCGATCTCGGCACGGACCTCGGCCACGGCCGCCAGACGGTCGCTATCCTGTTCGGCACGGATGTCGATGGAGAAGGTGGCCAGTCCCGGCACCACATTGGCTGCGCCCTGCACCACCTCCAGCATGCCCATGGTGCCGACCAGTCCGGGCTTGATGCTGCAGCGCCGCTCGATATACAGACCGATCTCGGCAGCGGCCATGGCGGCATCACGGCGCATATGCATGGGCACCGTGCCGGCGTGGCCCGCCAGGCCGCGCACCTCGGCCATGAAGCGCGTGGCCCCCGAGATGGCGGTGACCACGCCCACCGGCAGGTTCTCGTTGAGCAATAGCGGACCCTGTTCGATATGCACCTCGACGAAGGCCGCCACGGCCGCGCGTGGCCAGGCATCGGCTGCGATGCGCTCGGGATCGTAGCCGGCGGCGCGGATGGCCTCGCGCATGGTGAGGCCCTGGCTGTCGCGGTTCTCCAGCACGGCCTGGTCAAACGTGCCGGCCACCGCGCGGCTGCCCAGCAGGGTGGCCTTGAAGCGCACGCCCTCTTCCTCGGCAAAGCCGATCACCTCGATGGGAAAGTCGAAGCGCCGACCCTGACGGTGCCACTCGGCAATACAGGCCACCGGCAGCACGATGCCCAGGTTGCCGTCGTACTTGCCGCCATTGCGCACGGTATCGAAGTGCGACCCGGTCACCAGGGCCGGCGCCGACTCGCAGCCCGGCCGGGCTTGGTAGCGGCCGATGACATTGCCGGCGTTGTCACGCCGCACCGTCATGCCGGCCTGCTCCATCCACTCGCTCAGCTGGCGCGCAGCGGCCTGGTGCTCGGCGGTGAGATAGGTACGGGTCAGCATGCCGGCCGCTTCACTGTACTGCGCCAACTGCTCGGCCCACTGCATGGCCTGACGGCCAGCGTGGCGGAATTGCCCTGGAACAGCGTTCATCGCGTCTCCTTGTGGATAAGTCAGATCGAGGTCTCGATTCTTTGTACCTTTATTTTGTACATTTTTATTGTATTCAACTTTTGTATGCAATATAGTCTTCTGACGCCACCGCACGCCAAAAAAATCACCAGCGTTGGCAAAATTTCAAGAAAACGATAACTGGAGACAACGGTGAGCAAACTATTCAAGTCCTTGTTCGGGCAAGTGGTCCTTGCCCTGGTCGGTGGCATCATCATCGGCCTGCTGTGGCCCGACTTCGGGCAAAGCCTCAAGCCCCTGGGCGATGGCTTCATCAAGCTCATCAAGATGATCATCCCGGTGATCGTCTTCTGTGTGGTGGTGCAGGGCATCTGCGGGGCGTCCGACCTGAAGAAGGTCGGCAGCGTGGGCGTGAAGGCCATCATCTATTTCGAAGTGGTGACCACCATCGCGCTGCTGCTGGGCCTGGTGCTGGCCATGGTGGTGCAGCCGGGCGCGGGCATGAATATCGACCCCGGCAGCCTGGATGCCAGCAGCCTGTCGAGCTACATGGCCAATGCCGGCAAGGTCAAGGAAACCGGCTTTGCCGAGTTCATCATGAAGCTGATCCCGGCCACGGCGGTGAGCGCCTTCACCTCCGGTGACGTGCTGCAGGTGCTGCTGATCTCGGTGACCTTCGGCTGCGCGCTGCTGTTGATCGGCGAGCGCGGCGCGCCGGTGGTGGCGCTGGTGGGGGCGCTGTCGGACACCTTCTTCAAGTGCATGTCCTTCTTCATCCGCCTGGCCCCGCTGGGCGTGCTGGGGGCGATTGCCTTCACGGTCGGCAAGTACGGCATTGGCTCGCTCAAGCAACTGGCGCTGCTGGTGCTGCTGTTCTATGGCGCGGTGATCTTCTTCGTGCTGGTGGTGCTGGGCGGCATCCTGCGCGCCAGTGGGCTGTCCATCTTCAAGCTGATCCGCTACCTGCGCGAAGAGCTGGTGGTGGTGCTGGCCACCACCTCCTCCGACAGCGTGCTGCCGCAGATCATGAAGAAGCTGGAGCACATGGGCATCAAGAAATCCACCGTGGGCCTGGTGATCCCTACCGGCTACTCGTTCAACCTGGATGCCTTCTCGATCTACCTCACCATGGCGGCGCTGTTCATTGCCCAGGCCACCAATACCCACCTGTCCATGGGTGACCTGGCGGCCATCCTCGCCATTGCCCTGGTGACCTCCAAGGGTGCGCACGGCGTGCCGGGCTCGGCCATCGTGATCCTGGCGGCGACGCTGACCACCATCCCGGCCATCCCCGTGGTGGGCCTGGTGCTGGTGCTGTCCATCGACTGGTTCATCGGCATCGCCCGCGCACTGGGCAACCTCTTGGGCAACTGCGTAGCCACCGTGGTCATTGCCAGCTGGGAAAAGGATATCGACAAGGTCCGTGCCCGCGCCGTGCTCAATGGCGAAGCGCTGGCGCCGCTGGTGGACGACAGCGAGCCCGTGCAGGTGCCGCATATCGTCGGTGGACACGTCCAGGCGTAAGCCCGGCAGAGGCGGCGCGCGCATGGTCAGGCACGGAGAGGGCAGCATGGATTATCGGGGTCGTCCCGGGGACAGTGGTTACAATAGCCAGCATTGCCCCCGTGGCACCCAGACCAAGCCGCTTGCCATTGCCATGACCGATTCCGCGCCCGCCCCCGACAGTTCCGATGCCATTGCCCGCGATATCGCCGCCAACATCGCCGAACAACGCCTGCCGCCCGGCGCCAAGCTGCCCGAGGAAGCGCTGGCCCGGGTCTACCAGGTCAGCCGTACCAAGATCCGCTCTGCACTGGTGATGCTGGCCAAGGACAAGCTGGTGGACCTGATCCCCGACAAGGGCGCCTTCGTCAGCAAGCCCACGGTGGAGGAGACGCGCAACATCTTCTTCGTGCGGCGCACGCTGGAGGCAGCCATGGTGCGGCAGTTCGTGGCACGCGCCACGGCGGAGGACTACGCGCGGCTGGAGGCGCACCTGGAACAGGAACGCCAGGCCGTCAAGGACGCCAACATGCAGGTACGTTCGAGTCTGCTGAGCGACTTCCACATCCTGCTGGCCAGGATCGTGGGCAACGATGTCCTCACCGATATCCTGGAAAAGCTGGCCGGCCGCAGCGCCCTCATCACCATGCTCTACCAGTCCAGCCGCAACGCCGCCTGCTCCAACGAGGAACACAGCGCCTTCATCGCGGCTGCCCGCGCCGGCGACGTTGACCGGGCGGTGGAACTGATGGAGCACCACCTGCTGCATGTGGAGCAGGCGCTGATGTTCGAGCCGCCCTCGGGACCGCGCAAGGACCTGCTGCGGGAGCTGCTGTCCTGAGCATGGAAACGATCTCGTCCGGTTCTTGCACAAAGTTAGTAACAAGGCATTTTCGGTGCCGGTCCATCCTTGCTGGACGGGGCTTTTAGCCCGATTTTCCTGACAATTCATTTACAAAATCGCAGGTCATCGACGATTGCATCAATAGACGGTGAAAAGCCGCTGTATTCCCCATTTGCGCCTGTACGCCGCGCAGCCACACTCATGCACCGGCCCGCCATCCTCATCCAATAATCACAACAACTGGGCCGCTGACGGAAATAACGATTACGCCTCCTGGGACTCCACCATGTTCAACACCATCAAAGCACGTATCCTGTTCTACACGATCACCCTGCTGGTCGCCAGCCTGGCTGTCGTGGGCACCGTCTCCTTCTTCATCATCAAGATCGACAACGACCGTTCCATCGAACGCAATGCCGAGGCCGTGGCCAACGGCTTCGGCTCGACCATCGACGAATGGGTGGCGGCCAGGACGGCCATGACGGTGGCCTCGGCCGAGGGCGTCTCGGGGGCCGATCCGGTATTTGTCATCAAGCAACTGCAAAAGAGCGGCGGCTTCTACGTCACCACCCTGGGTCGCGAAGACAAGACCGCCTTCACCTCCGCCGCCGAGGGCCTGCCGGCCGGCTACGATCCGACCGCGCGGCCCTGGTACAAGCAAGCGGTGGCCGCCGGCAAGCCGGTACTGACCAAGCCCTACACCGACGTGGCGACCAAGAAGCCGATGGTGTCCTTCACCGCCCCGGTCATGCAGGGCGGCCAGCGCGCCGGCGTGGTGGCGGCAGCGATGTTCCTGGACGGCGTCTCTGACGTGGTGCGCTCCATCCACCCGACCCCGGCCAGCTTTGCCTTCCTGGTCGACCGCGATGGCCTGATGCTGGCCCACCCCGATGGCCAGTGGGTCAACAAGCCGGCCAAGGAATGGAATGCCGAACTCACCCCCGAACGACTGGCCAGCCTGGGTGGCCAGGGCAATGACGGCAAGGCCAGCGAGCTAACCCTGGACGGCGCGGCCAAGCTGATCAAGGGCATCCCCATCAAGGGCACCGAGTGGACCCTGCTGCTGGCCATGGACAAGTCCGACGTGACCGCCGGCATGCGCAATGCCATGCGTTCGGCAGTCATCGCGCTGGTGGTGGTGGCACTGGTGGCCGCGGCCATCATGAGCCTGATCACGGCGGCGGTGTTCCAGCGTCTGTCGCGCGTGCGCCGCGCCATGGACAGCCTGTCCTCCGGCAATGGCGACCTGACCCTGCGCCTGCCCGAAGAAGGCCGCGACGAACTCACCCAGATCTCGCACTCCTTCAACCAGTTCGTCAACCAGATCACCGGCATCCTGCAGGATGTGCGCCGTAGCAGCGATACCGTGAAGATCTCCTCCACCGAGATCGCCAGCGGCAACCAGGACCTCTCGGCGCGTACCGAGCAACAGGCCGGCGCGCTGGAAGAAACCGCATCGGCCATGGAAGAACTGACCTCCACCGTGCAGCAGAACTCGGAGAACGCCAAGCGCGCCAACCAGCTCGCCAGCGCCGCCTCCGACATCGCCGCCGAAGGCGGTCAGGTGGTGGGTAACGTGGTGGCGACGATGGAAGCCATCAACGCCTCCTCGCGCCAGATCGCCGACATCATCACGGTCATCGATGGTATCGCCTTCCAGACCAATATCCTGGCGCTCAACGCGGCCGTGGAAGCGGCCCGCGCCGGCGAGCAGGGGCGCGGCTTCGCGGTGGTGGCCTCGGAAGTGCGTTCGCTGGCCCAGCGTAGCGCCCAGGCCGCCAAGGAAATCAAGCTGCTCATCGACAACTCGGTGTCCAAGGTGGCCGATGGCGGCGTGCTGGTGGCCAAGGCCGGCCAGACCATGGACCAGATCGTGGCCAGCATCCGCGACGTGAGCGTGATCGTCAACGAGATCGCCCACGCCAGCGCCGAGCAGAATGGCGGCATCCAGGAAGTCAACCTGGCCATCACCCATATCGACGAAGGCACGCAGCAGAACGCGGCGCTGGTCGAGCAGGCCGCCGCTGCGGCCAAGTCGCTGCAGGACGAGGCGCATCGCCTGTCCACGCTGGTGGGCGGCTTCAAGATGTAATCCGGATCCGGAGAGCAGCAATGAAAAGGCCTGTACCGCATGCACGGTACAGGCCTGCCGGACCTGCAGCGATGACTTGCCGCTTCAGGTGATGGAAGAAGACACCTTCCACAGGTCGACATCGCCATCGGTGGCATGACGATCGATCTCGGCCAGTTCCTCGGCGCTGAAGTCGAGCTTCCTGACCGCATCGAGCGAATCATCGAGTTGCTCCACGGTGCGCGCACCGATCAGGGCGGAGGTCACGCGGGCGTCGCGCAGCACCCAGGCGATGGCCATCTGCGCCAGCGTCTGGCCGCGCTTGGCGGCGATCTCGTTCAAGGCGCGGATGCGCGCCAGGTTGGCGTCCGAGAGCATGCGCTGCGGCAGCGAGGGTGCACGCGTGACGCGCGCGCCCTCGGGCACGCCGGCCAGGTACTTCGAGCTCAGCAACCCTTGCGCCAGCGGCGAGAAGCCGATGCAACCCACGCCCAGTTCCTGCAGTGCCGGCAAGAGGCCGCCTTCGATGCTGCGGTTGAGCATGGAATAGTTGGGCTGGTGGATCAGCAGCGGCACGCCCTCGCTCTTGAGGATGGCGGCGGCCTTGCGCGTGAGCTCCGGTGAATAGGACGAGATGCCCACATACAACGCCTTGCCCTGCCGGTGCAGGTGGGCCAGCGCGCCCATGGTCTCTTCCAGCGGGGTATCGGCATCGACGCGGTGCGAATAGAAGATGTCGAGGTAATCCAGGCCCATGCGCTTCAAGCTCTGGTCACAGCTGGCGATGAGGTGCTTGCGCGCGCCGCTGGGGCCGCCGTAGGGACCGGGCCACATCTGCCAGCCGGCCTTGCTGGAGATGACCAGCTCGTCACGATAGGGTGCGAAATCCTTGGCCATCCAGCGACCGAAGTTCTCTTCGGCCGAGCCGGCCGGCGGGCCGTAGTTGTTGGCCAGGTCGAAGTGGGTGACGCCGCGATCGAAGGCGCGCCGCAAGACGGCGCGACCGGTTTCGAAATTGTCGACGCCGCCGAAGTTCTGCCACAGGCCCAGCGAAATGGCGGGCAGCAGCAGGCCGCTGCGGCCGGTGCGGCGATACGGCATCTTGCCGTCGTAACGGGAGGGGTCGGCGATATAACTCATGGGTCTCCTTGTTGGACTGGGTGCTATCGGGTGCTAACGGATGCAAAACGAGGGGGATGGTACGCGCCAAAGTCTACGCCGCCGGCGGCCATTTTTTAAATGGATTATTCCGATGCGATTTATCTGTCTGGCAGATGGATCCTCCGCACCACGCTCCTCACCACGCGCCTAGCGCGCCGGCAGGATGATGGTGGCGATCAGGCCGCCCTCGGGATGATTGCGCAGCAGCAGCTCGCCGCCATGGGCTTGCACGATATTGCGCGAGATGCCCAGGCCCAGGCCCATGCCGCCGCTGTTCTGGGCACGTCCGTGCTCCAGCCGCACATAGGGCTGGAACAGCGTGCCCATGGCATCCTCGGGCACGCCGGGGCCGTGGTCGCGGATCTCGATCTCGACCAGGTCGCCCTGCGCACCGGGCGAGGGGCGGATGCTGATCTCCACCTTCTGGCCGTAGTACAGCGCATTGTCGAAGAGGTTGCCGATGGCGCGCTTCAAGGCCAGCGGCTTGGCCATGACATTGATGCCGCTGGGCGTGAAGGCAATCTCGTGACCAGCCAGGCGGGCGTCGCGGATCATGCGCAGCACCAGCGCATCGAGCCGCACTTCGGTGCGGTTCTCGTGGATGTCGCTGTCCTTGACCGATTGCAGGGCGCCCTTGACCATCATGTCCAGCTCGTCCAGGTCGTCGTGGAACTCGGTGCGCATGGCGTCGTCGTCCATCAGTTCAGTGCGCAACTTCAAGCGCGTGATCGGCGTGCGCAGGTCATGCGAGATCGAGACGAACAGGCGCTCGCGGTCTTCCAGGTAGCGCTTGATGCGCTCGCGCATGCCGGAGAAGGCGCGCGCGGTCTTGACGTACTCGCGACTGCCGGTCTCGGGCAGGCTGGGCACGGTCTCGCCCTTGCCGAAGGCTTCGGCGGCGTCGGCCAGGGCGGCCAGCGGGCGTGTGGTCCAGCGCACCACCAGGATGGTCAGCAGCAGGATGGCCGCCAGTGACAGGCCCTGCAGCACCAGCCGGTCCAGCCAGAGCGGGTTGTCGCTCTCCAGGAAATACGGATTGGGCATGAGCGCGGCCAGGTAGATCCAGCGACCACTCTCTACCTGCATCTGGATCACCAGCACAGGGGCCGAATTGGGCTTGGTCAGGAGGATGTGCTGCACCCAGTTGTCGGGCAGGTCGCCCACCGTCAGGCCATCGGTGGAAACCTGCAAGCCGTCGGGCCAGGCAAAGGCCAGGCGCGCCTCAGGCAGGAAGGGCAGGTCTTCCTGCAGGGTCTGCGCCGCCACCTCGATGGCGATGGTGGCCAGGCGACTATCGCCGATGGACTTGACCGGTACCGCGCCGCCATTGGCGTTGATGAAGAAGCGGGTACCGCCCATCTCGCGCAACTGCTGGATCATCAGCGGCCGGTAGTTGGGCGGCAACGTCATGAAGTAGCGGATCGCCGCCGCCGCGCTATGGGCCAGGTGCTGGGCGGCCACGCGGGTCTCGGCCTCGGACTTGCTGCGCACCTGCACGGCCCAGATCAGCCCGCCCACCAGCTGCGTCACCAGCACGCCGAGGATCATCACCACCGACAGGCGACCCAGCAGCGAATCCGGCAGCATCCAGTCCAACAGCATCGCCAGCCGGCGACGCAGGCCGGGCCGGGTGGCGGCCGGCAGCGCCGTGACCGGTACGCCGGCCGCGCCAGGTGCGCCCGGTGCGCCCGTCTCAGGCGGCTGCGGCACTGACGTCGGCCGAGAAGACATAGCCGGCGCCGCGCACGGTCTTGATCAGGTGGGGCTGGCGTCCGCCATCGTTCAAGCGCAGCCGCAGCTTGCTGATCTGCACGTCCAGCGAGCGGTCCAGCGGGCCGGCATCGCGTCCGCGGGTTTCCTCGCAGAGCAGGCTGCGGTCCAGCACGTCGCCGGGATGCTCGACGAAATACTTCAGCAGCTGGTAGTCCATGCCGGTCAGGGCCACGATGGCGCCGGCACTGTCGGTGAGGGTGCGTTCCACCGTATCCAGGGTAAAGCCGGAGAAGCGATAGTAACGCGGCGCGGCGCTGCTGTCGATGCCGATGCGCCGGTGGATGGCCTTGATGCGCGCCAGCAGCTCGCGCGGGCTGTATGGCTTGGCGATGTAGTCGTCGGCGCCCAGCTCCAGCCCAACCACGCGATCGGTCTCGTCGGAGCTGGCGGTGAGCATGATGACCGGCACGTTGGACTTGCGCCGCACCGCCTTGCACAGGGCAAAGCCGTCGGTGTCGGGCAGCATCACATCCAGGATCACCAGCGAGAGCTCATCGGCAAAGCGCTGGAACTCGGCCAGGAAGGCCGCGCCGTCATGGGCCAGGCGCACCTCGTACTGGTTCTTTTCCAGGTAGGCCTTGAGCAGGGTGCGGGTCTTCTGGTCATCGTCGACGATCAATATCTTGCGCGTCATGTTGCTGCTCCATCTCCAAAGTCTTAGTCGTTGCGATTGCGCGAGAGCGTCCGCGCAATGGCTGCAAATCGTTTCTGTGTCTGTTCCTCGGTGATGGTACGGTCGAGGAAGAAGCGCTGTACCTCGGCCACGATGGCGTCCTTGGTGGTGTCGTCGGTAGCCATGCGGTGCACCAGGCTGGGGGCCTGGAAGGCTGGTCCCTTGCTGAAGGTGCGCCAGGAGTCGCGGGCACAGCGATCCATGTGCGGGTCCGGTGTACGCAGCACCGGGATGGACCCCTTGATCCTATTGTATTCGGACTGCACCGCCGGCGACATGGTGATCTGCGCCAGCGTTTCCTGCATGGCCTGGTGCGCATAGTTGCCGGCGAACATGGCCAGGGTATCGGTACTGTAGAGGTGGTAGTCGCCCGTGCCGGGCGCCGGTACACAGCCGAACTGCTGGTCCACCACCATGCCCCAGGCATTGAGTTCGCCACGGGCCCAGTCGCCCATGATCATCATGGCCGCTTCGCCGCTGACCATGCTGCGCGCCACCTCGGTCCAGGGCCGCTCGCGCACCGATTGCGGCATGGCCACCGCCAGGCCGCGCAGGCGCTTCAAGATGTGCAGCATGCGCGCATCCAGGAAGGCCGCCGGGTTCATGTCCACGAACAGGCGCCGGTAATAGGCCGGCCCGCTCTCGGCCAGGGCCAGGTTCTCGAACAGAGTGGCCAGCTGCCAGGCCTCGGCGCTCTGGGCCAGCGGCACGATGCCTGTGCCCTTCAACTTCTCCACGATCTGGTCGAACTCTTCCCAGGTCCTGGGTGGGCTCAGGTTGTAGCGCTTGAAGACGGCGGTGTTGTAGAGCAGCGAATTGATGCGGTGGATGCCCAGCGGCGCGGCCACCACGTGGCCATGGTTGTTGATGAGCGACCAGACGGTGGGAAACATCTGCTTTTCCCAGTTGCCGGGCACGGCCACGTTGTCCAACTCCAGCAGCAGGCCCAGGTCGGCCCATTCGGCGAAGACCACGCCATTCAACTGCGTGACCTCCGGTGCGCGGTTGGCCAGCACCATGCTCTTCAATACCTTGGCCGCGCCCATGCCGGCGCCGCCCGGGATGGCCACGTCGCGCCACTGGATATCCTGGCGCGCCAGCTGGTTCACCACCACGTTGATGGCCTGGCGCTCGCTGGCCGAGGTCCACCAGTGCAGCACCTGCAGGGATCCGCCCGCGCCAGAGGGGCCGGGGGACTGCGCCCGTGCGGTCGTCATGGGGCCGGTCATCAGCATGAGCAGCGGCATCGCCACCGGCAACAACGCGCGCAGACAGGCCACGGCCACTCGCGTGAGAGCCGGGCCGGTGCGTGCATTCGCGGGCCGATTGTTTTTTATCATGATGATGCTTGTCTCCAAACCGGAACAGACTATAGCCGGCTGCCTGCCAATGCGCAATTTGCCGCAGGTCCGGCAAAAGCTCCGCGCGGTCTTGAAAATGATGAACTCGCCTTATCTCTTGTTAAGAAATGTAAGCTTGCCTGAGCTTGTCTTGTCCCCACCCTCCGGCCCATGTTGCACCCGGCACCCTGCGCTCTCCCCCTGGCGGTCACGTCCCCATGTTGCATGACGTGTAAGGATATGTAATCCCGCCAGCGTCCCGGAAATATCGATTTCCCTTTTAAATCAATGGCTTGGCAAAGACAGCATGATCCCGCCCGGCAGGCTCGCATCACATGCCGGCGCGGTGCTAATGTCACGGCGCTTCACTGCCTTTCTGCTGTTGCCCAGCTGTCCTTACCAGCGCCAATGCAGTCATCTCTAACAAAAACCAAGGAGACCTTTGATGCAGACCGTCAAGAAAACGGGACGTTTCCCCCTGCTCCACCGCAGCGCCCTGCTGGCCGCTTGCGCCCTTACCGTCGGCCTGGCGAGCCATGCCGCGCAGGCCGGCAACCTGACCATCGAAAGCTGGCGGGTCGATGACCTGCCGCTGTGGCAGGAGGTGCTGATCCCGGCCTTCGAGAAGAGCAATCCCGGCATTACCGTGAAATTCTCTCCCACCGCGCCCACCGAATACGACTCCAGCCTGGCCGCGCGCATGGCCGGCGGTACCGCCGGTGACCTGGTGGCCTGTCGTCCCTTCGACGTCTCGCTGTCGCTCTACAACAAGGGCCACCTGGAAAAGCTCGATGGCAAGCCCGGCATGGAATACTTCTCGCCCGCCGCCAAGGCCGCCTGGCAGAGCGATGACGGAAAAGACACCTTCTGCATGCCCATGGCCTCGGTGATCCACGGCTTCTTCTACAACACCAAGATCTTCAAGGAACTGAACCTGGAGCCGCCCAAGACCGAGGCGGAATTCTTCAAGCTGCTCGATACCGTCAAGGCCTCCGGCAAGTACACGCCGCTGGTCATGGGCACCTCCGAGCAATGGGAATCGCACCAGGTGCTCTTCACCGGCATCGGCCCCAACTACTGGAAGGGTGAGGAAGGCCGCAAGGCCCTCATCGCCGGCAAGGCCAAGTTCACCGACCCGCAGTTCGTGGCCGCCTGGGACTATGAGGCCAAGCTGGGCAAGTACCTGCCCAAGGGCGCCTCGGCCCAGACCTACAGCGACAGCCAGAACATGTTTGCGCTGGGCAAGGGCGCGGTCTATCCGGCCGGCTCCTGGGACATCGCCTACTTCAACGGCAAGCTGGACTTCGCCGCCTTCCCGCCACCGGTGCCCAAGGCCGGCGACGCCTGCTATATCTCGGACCACAACGATATCGGCATGGGCATCAACAAGAAGTCCAAGAACAAGGATGACGCCTACAAGTTCCTGGCCTGGCTGGGTTCGCAGGAGTTCGCCGATCTCTATACCAACAAGGTCACGGGCTTCTTCTCGCTGTCGAACCACCTGATCTCGGTGAAGGATCCGATTGCCAAGCAGATGATGGGCTGGCGCAAGAACTGCGCCTCCACCATCCGCGTCAATTCGCAGATCCTCAATCGCGGCACGCCCAGCATGGAAAACGAGATGTGGAACGTCAACGCCCAGGTCCTCAACGGCAAGCTGGCGCCCAAGGATGCCGCCGCCAAGATCCAGGCCGGTTTCGCCAAGTGGTACAAGCCGCAGCAGTGATGCTGCTTGACTGACGTATGCAAGCCTGACGAAAAAGCTTCGTACGAAAGTGGCCATACCCTCCCGTTCGGACTGAGTAGGCCCGAAAGGGCCGTATCGAAGACGCTAGGATAGTGCGCCTTCGATACGCGGCATTGCCGCTACTCAGTCCGAACGGGCGGATGGATGCCAAAGCAGGTAGTGATGACCTTATAAAGCAACACCGCACAATGGAGCCAAGGACGCAGCAAGACGTCCGCTCCCCTCAGGAGACCTCGTGAAAAAAATCCGCGCCTGGCAATTGGCGATCCTGCTTGCGCCTGCCCTGACCATCTATGCGCTCTTCAGCGCCCTGCCCCTGGCCGATACCCTGCGCCTGGGCTTCTACACCGCCAATGACGCCGGCGTGCGCAGCTTCGTGGGCCTGGACAACTACCGCACCATCCTGTTCGATCCCGACTGGTCGGCCGCCTTCTGGAACGCGATGTGGAACAACGTCAAGTTCTTCTGCATCCACATGGCCCTGCAAAACCCGATCGGCCTGCTGCTGGCCACGCTGTTCAGCCTCAAGGGCCTGCGCGGGGCGCGCACCTACCGCACGCTGATCTTCCTGCCGACCTTGCTGTCGGTGGTGATCATCGGCTTCATCTGGCAACTGATCCTCTCGCCACTATGGGGCGTGGGTGAAAAACTGATGGGCCTGGTCGGCCTGGCCGACTGGTTCGGCCCCTGGCTGGGCCAGGAATCCACCGTCCTGCTGACGCTGTCGCTGATCTCGGTGTGGCAATACGTGGGCATCCCCATGATGCTGATCTATGCGGCCCTGCTGGCGGTGCCCGAAGAAGTGCTGGAAGCCGCCCATGCCGAGGGTGCCAGCGCCATGCGCATCTTCTGGCAGATCAAGCTGCCGCTGATCTATCCGACCCTGGGCCTGGTGACCATCCTCACCTTCGTGGCCAACTTCAATGCCTTCGACCTGATCTATTCGGTCAAGGGCGCGCTGGCCGGCCCCAACTATGCGTCGGACCTGCTGGGCACCTATTTCTATCGCACCTTCTTCGGTTACCAGGCGCAGATCGGCAGCCCCACGATGGGGGCGGCCGTGGCCACGCTGATGTTCCTGGTGATCCTGGGGGGCGTGGGTGCCTACTTCGTCCTGGTGCAGCGACGCCTGACCCGCTATGCGCTCTGATTCCAAGGACCCTGCCATGACCGTTTCCGCCACCGCCCGCGCGCCGGCCGCGCCTACCCTGGTGCAGCGCAGCTTCGGCCACGCCGGCCACCTGTGGGTGCATGCCGTGCTATGCCTGTATGCGGTGATCGCGCTGTTTCCCATCGCGCTGATCCTGATCAATTCGCTCAAGACCCGCAACGCCATCTTCGAAGGTCCGATGGCCTTGCCCACGGCCGAGACGCTGACCTTCTCGGGCTTCCAGAAGGTGCTCTCGGGCACCCACTTCCTGCTCTACTTCGGCAACAGCCTGGTGGTCACCGTGGGCGCGCTGGTGCTGATCGTGCTGTTCGGGGCGATGGCGGCCTGGGCGCTGTCGGAATATCGCTTCCCGGGCAACCGCGTCATCAACTTCTTCGTCGCCATCGGCATCATGATCCCGATCCGCCTGGGCACGGTGTCCATCCTGCAGCTGGTGGTGGCGCTGGACCTGATCAATACGCGCACCGCGTTGATACTGGTCTACACCGCCCAGGGCCTGCCGCTGGCGGTGATGATCCTCTCCGAGTTCATGCGCCAGATCCCCGGCGAATTGAAGGATGCGGCGCGCTGCGATGGCGTGGGCGAGATCACCATCTTCTTCCGCGTGATCCTGCCGCTGTTGCGGCCAGCCATTGCCACGGTGGCGGTGTTCACCATGATCCCGGCGTGGAATGACCTGTGGTTCCCGCTGATCCTGGCGCCCGGTGAAGACACCCGCACCGTCACGCTGGGCGTGCAGCAATTCATCGGGCAATACGCCACCGACTGGAATTCGGTGCTCGCCGCGCTGTCCATGGCAGTGATTCCGGTGCTGCTGCTGTACATGGCCTTCTCGCGCCAGCTCATCCGCGGCCTCACCTCCGGCGCCGTCAAATAACACTCAGGAATCGATATGGCACATGTAAGCATAGACAATCTGCGCAAATCCTATGACGGCCGCTCCGACGTGCTGGCCGGCCTGAACCTGGATATCCGCGACGGCGAATTCTGCGTGCTGGTGGGCCCTTCGGGCTGCGGCAAGTCGACCCTGCTGCGCATGCTGTGCGGGCTGGAAGAGATCAGCGGCGGCCAGCTCAGCATCGGCGGCCAGGTCGTCAATCACCTGCCGCCGGCCGAGCGCGGCATCGCCATGGTGTTCCAGAGCTACGCGCTGTATCCGCACATGAACGTGTACAAGAACATGGCCTTCGGCCTGAAGGTGGCCGGCAGCAGCAGGAGCGAGATCGACGAGCGCATCCGCCATGCCGCCGCCATCCTCAAGATCGACCACCTGCTGCAGCGACTGCCGCGCGAACTCTCGGGCGGCCAGCGCCAGCGCGTGGCCATCGGCCGCGCCATCGTGCGCAAGCCGCGCCTGTTCCTGTTCGACGAGCCGCTCTCCAACCTCG
Organism: Herbaspirillum sp.; assembly: GCA_019233085.1. Classification (GTDB taxonomy): domain Bacteria; phylum Pseudomonadota; class Gammaproteobacteria; order Burkholderiales; family Burkholderiaceae_D; genus Herbaspirillum. The sequence goes on along the minus strand of JAFAMT010000120.1, from coordinate 4,972 downwards.
ATGCCGCCCTGCGCGTACAAACCCGGCTGGAGATCGCCAAGCTGCACCGGCAACTGGCGGCCACCATCGTCTACGTCACGCATGATCAGGTCGAGGCCATGACGCTGGGCGACAAGATCGTGGTCATGCACGAAGGCCGCATCCAGCAAGCCGGCAGCCCCCTGGAGCTGTACCAGCAACCGCAGAACCTGTTCGTGGCCGGTTTCATCGGTTCGCCGAAGATGAACTTCATCCAGGGCGTGGTCACGCGCGCCGATGGCAGCGGCGTGCAGGTGGAGATTGGCGGCGGGCTGCGCCTCTTGGCCGATGTCGATGGCGGCAGCGTGCAGCCGGGCGATGCGGTCACGCTGGGCCTGCGCGCCGAGCAGATCCGCGAGGGCGAGAGCGCGGGCGAAGGCCAGGTGCTGCAGGGAGTGGTCAACCTGGTCGAGCACCTGGGCGAGGCCAACTTCCTCTACCTGACACTGCAGGGCGGCCAGGACATCGTGGTGCGTGGCGATGGCAATCGCAGCGTGGCAATCGGCCAGCCGCTGGCTCTGTCGGTGGATAGCCATGCCTTCCACGTGTTTGATGCCGATGGCATGGCGCTGCGCCGGCGCACTCCCGGCAACCTGCAATCGTCGCGACGCCAGGCGGCCTGAGCCATGACAGAGATCGCCTACCTGATCGGCGTGGACGGTGGTGGCACCAAGACCCTGGTGCGGCTGGCGCGTGTGGATGGCAGCATCCTGGCGCAGGCCAGCGGCCCGGGCTCGGCGCTGCGCAATGGCGCCCCGCGTGCCTGGCGCGCCATCGAAGACACCATCGCGCAAGCCTTCGCCCATGCCGGCATGAGCGTGCCGCCCCCTGCCGCACTGGCCGTGGGTATCGGTATCGCCGGCCAGAACGTGGTGCAATGGGCGAACGATTTCCAGTCGCAGGCGCCGCACTTCGGCGCCCTGCAGATCGTCAACGACGGCGTGGCGACCCTGCTGGGTGCGCATGGCGGTGAACCCGGCGCCATCGTCGCAGTGGGCACCGGCACCATCGGCATCGCCCTCGACATCGATGGGCGCCAGCGCGTGGTCGATGGCTGGGGATTTCCCAGCGGCGACGATGGCAGTGGCGCCTGGATCGGCTTGCGCGCCCTGCACCATGCCCAGCATGCCCTCGATGGTCGCGCCCCGCGCGCTGCGCTGGCCGAGGCCATGCTGGCCCTCTGCGCCAGCGAATTGCCCCCCATGCCGGAGAATCAGGGCCGCGACGAACGCGCCATCCTGCTGGACTGGCTCGCCCAGGCCGACCAGGCCGCCTTCGCCCGCGCCGCCCGACCAGTGGTGGAACATGCCGGCCAGGATCCTGCTGCTGCTACCATCCTGCACGCGGCCGCTGCCGAGATCGCGCTGATGGTGGCCGCACTCGATCCGCTGCGGCGGTTGCCGCTGGCGCTGTGCGGCGGCCTGGCACTGGCGCTGCAACCCTATCTCGATGAAGGCCTGCGCCAGCGCATCGTCCCGGCCCGCGCCGATGCCGCCGATGGCGCCCTGCTGCTGGCGCGGCAGGCCATGGCCCTGACCAGCAACCAGGAGAATCCCGCATGAGCAGCCTCCACACCCTGAAAGGCAATGTCCTCACGCCGCAAGGCTGGGTCCATGGCGACATCGTCTTCGATGAACGCATCCGCTCCGTCGAAGGCCAGGCGCTGCGGCGCGAACCGCGCGTCATCGACGAGGGCCACTACATCCTGCCCGGCTTCATCGACCTGCACGTGCATGGCGGCGGCGGGCGCGATGTGATGGAAGGCGGCGATGCCGTCGATGTCCTCAGTCGCCTGCATGTGCGCCACGGCACCACCAGCCTGCTGGCGACCACCATGACCGCGCCGCTGGACGAACTGGAACGCGCGCTCAAGGCCATCGGCCCGGCCTGCGCCACGCGCCGCGCCGGTCATGCGCGCGTGCTGGGGGTCCATCTGGAAGGCCCCTACATCAACCCCGGCAAGCTGGGCGCGCAACCGGACTTCGCCATCGAGGCCTCGCTGGAGCAGGTCGATCATCTCAACAGCCTGGCCCCGCTCAGGCTCATCACCATCGCTCCGGAAGTGGATGGCCATCTCAAGCTGGTCTGCAAGCTGGCCAACCGTGGGCTGAAGGTGCAAATCGGCCATACCGCCGGCAGCTACGATGATGGCGTGGCCGCGCTGGCCCATGGGGCCTCGGGCTTCACGCACCTGTTCAATGCGATGAGCGGCTTCCATCACCGCGACCCCGGCATGGTGGGCGCGGCGCTGGCACATGCGAAATATGCAGAGCTGATCCCCGACCTGCTGCACGTCCACCCCGGTGCCATCCGCGCGGCACTGCGTGCCATTCCGCGCCTGTTCTGCGTGACCGACTCGACAGCGGCCGCCGGCATGCCCGATGGCGACTACGCACTGGGCCGCCAGGTGGTGCACAAGTGCGCCGGCGGCGTACGCCTGGATGACGGCACCCTGGCCGGCAGCATCCTGACCATGGACCAGGCGTTGCGCAACCTGGTCTCGCTGGGCATGGAGGTGTCCGAGGCGGCGTTGCGCACCTCGACCTATGCCGCCGATTACCTGGGCCTGGCCGATCGTGGTCGCCTGGCCGGTGGCTGCCATGCCGATATCGTGGTGGTGGACCGCCAGTTCGCCATCCAGGCCGTTTATGTGGAAGGAGAAGAGATTGACCTCGCTGATGCTTAAGGAAGCCCGTTCGGCCGCCGATTACGTGGCCGTGCAACTGACCCGCGACCAGGCGCGTTACGCCGAGCTGGGGCGGCAGTTGCGCACCGCGCCCCCGACCAACATCGTCACGGTGGCACGCGGCAGCTCGGACCATGCGGCGGCCTATTGCGCCTATCTGGTGATGGCGCGCCTGGGACGCATCGTGGCCTCGCTGCCGATGTCGCTGGTGACGCTGAACCAGGCGCCGCTGATCGTGCGCGATGCGCTGGCCATCGCCATCTCGCAGTCGGGGCAGAGCCCCGATGTGGTGGAACCGATCCGCTATTTCCGCGCCGGCGGCGCGCGCACGGTGGCGCTGGTGAACCATGACGATTCACCGCTGGCCGAGGCGGCCGAGTGGAGCATCCCGCTGCATGCCGGCATCGAGTCCAGCGTAGCGGCCACCAAGAGCTTCATCGCCAGCCTGGTGGCCGGCGCCCTGCTGACCGGACACTGGCAGGACGACGACGATTTCCTGGCGGCCATCGCGCAATTGCCCGAGGCCTTGCGCATCGCCGCCGAGTGCGACTGGAGCAGCGCGGTACAGACGCTGGCCCCGGCCGACCGCCTGATGGTGGTGGGTCGCGGCACCGGCTTTGCACTGGCGCTGGAAGCCGCATTGAAGTGCAAGGAGACCTGCGCCATCCAGGCCGAGGCCTTCAGCGGCGCCGAGATCAAGCATGGGCCGATGGCGCTGATCGAGGAGGGATATCCGCTGCTCATGTTCTCCACCCGCGGACCGAGCCAGGCCGGCATGCTGGCGCTGGCCGAGGAGATGCGCCAGCGCGGCGCGACGGTATTGCTGGCCGCCCCCGAAGACGTGCCGCAACGCGACCTCACCCTGCCGGTGGCGGCCACGCCCGATCTCGATCCCATCGTCGCCATCCAGGCCTTCTATGTGATGGCGGCACAACTGTCGGTGGCGCGCGGCATGGACGCCGACCAGCCACGCCATCTCAACAAGGTGACCCGTACCAGTTAGAACCCATTTCATAAATAAGCGTGAGTGCGAGCGAGTCCCGTTTGGGATGAAGAGCAAGGCGCGAATTTGGGTCAAGACTGGGCGTCTTGACCCAAATTCGTAACGCAGCAATTCGCCCAAACGGGCCGCTCCCTACGGGTTCTGCCCAGAGAGGGCGCTGGCCGCGTTGCACTCCTTGCGTGTGGCACCGCCACACGACGCGTCATGCGCCTTGCCAGCGCCCTCTCTGGGCAGAACGCATCTCACGCTTATTTATGAAATGGGTTCTAGCAGTATCGCCGTTGCGCGCCGGACCTCATACCGGCCTGCAACGCCCACCCCGTCAGCGTTTTGTCAGTAGAAAGACCCTGCCGGGGCCAGAACCTTTGCGCTCCTTCACGTTCGAAGAAGGACAATCAGCCCGGCCGTTTCCCACCTGCCAGGACGTTATAGCAAGCCGCTGTTACATCCGATACATCGGCTCACAATTGCACGTCAACGCCATCGGCGGTCGTGCCGTTTCCACGCTATCGGGCAGGCCATCCCCCTCTTCCTGACCGGGCCAAGGACAACATCATGACAAAGAACCGCCATCACGCCGTCGCCCTGTCCGCCACCTTCGTGGCGGTGTTGCTCGCTCTTTCCGGCTGCAACAAGGCCGACAGCGTGCCCTCGCCCACGGTCTCGGCCGCAGCGGGCGCGCCGGCCACTCCCACCACGTCGGCCTACACGCCACCGACGGCGGACCAGCTCTCGCAGATGGTCGCGCCCATTGCACTATTCCCCGACAAGCTGGTGGCGCAGGTGCTGGCAGGTGCCACCTATCCCGACCAGATCAGCGCCGCCAACCAGTGGCTGGGCCAGAACCCGGCCCTGAAGGGGGATGTGCTGCAGGCCGCCGAAGAGAAGGAGCCCTGGGATGTCAGCGTGAAGTCGTTGACGCAGTTCCCGGCGGTGCTCTCGCAGATGGCCTCCAACCCGGACTGGACGCGCGAACTGGGCGACGCCTTCGTCAACGATCCCAATGACGTGATGAATGCCATCCAGGCGCTGCGCCAGCGCGCCCAGCAGGCCGGCAACCTCAAGAGCTCCGGCCAGTTGCGTGTGGCCAGCGTGGCGCGTGCGGCCGAACCGGCGCAGTATGTCAACGCGCCCGGTGCGCCGGTGGTCTATGCCGGCGCACCGGTAGTGCCGCCGCCACCGCAGACCATCGTCATCGAATCGGCCCAGCCCGATACGGTCTATGTGCCCCGCTACGATCCGGCCGTGGTCTATGGCGGCCCGGT
>JAFAMT010000118.1 GCA_019233085.1 Herbaspirillum sp. | reverse complement strand
GTTGAAGCTGTACATCATCGGCGCTTCATCGTGCATCCAGGTGCTTTCGATGTAGTCGCGGCTTTGCTTCAGGGCAGCGCGGGAGGAGTCGGCCAGGGCCACCTTCAGCTGCGGCGCGCGGGCCACGCTGATGACTTGCTGGGCGGTGAGGTTGAAGCCGTCTATGGTAATGGTTTGCATATGTGTCCTGTCTATGAATATCTCGCGACCTCTGGTCGCGAGCATGTCCCTGAATCAACTGCTACCGTTCGTCCTGAGCCTGTCGAAGGGGCATACCGACAAGCGCAAGCGAGTCTTCGATACGGCCCTGAAGGGCCTACTCAGTCCGAACGGTAGGTGGGTGCGCAACGACCTGGTTGCTTACTTGGCGCCGGCCTGGAACCAGGCCGCTACTTCGGCGCGTTCCTCATCGGTCATCTGGGTCATGTTGGCCAGCGGCATGTCCTTGGTCTGGACCGCGCGCTGGAACACCCTGGCCGCGTGCTGGTGGATCAGATCGGAGGTCTGCAGCATCATGCCGGCCGGGGCGGTGGCGAAGCCGGCCTGGGTCGGCTTGTCCGAGTGGCAGGTGGCGCAGCGCTGGGTGATGATGGCCTGGATGCGGGTGAAGTCGGGAGCAGCAGCAGCAGCTGGTGCGCTGGCTTGCGCCGAGCCGCCCGCCGGGACGGCGGCAGCCGCAGCCGGCAGTACCGGTGCCACCGGACGCGGTGCGATGGCGACGGCCACCGCCAGCAGCAGGGCAACACCGGCGATCGGATAGCCCACCGACACCTGGCCCTTGTGACGCAGGTTGAAGAAGTGGCGGATCAGCACGCCCGCAGCCATGATGGCCGCCAGCACCAGCCAGCTATACGCATGCGTATAGGTCATCGCATAGTGGTTGCTAATCATGATGAACAGGATGGGCAGCGTGAAATAGTTGTTGTGCACGCTGCGCTGCTTGCCGCGACGACCGTGGATGGGGTCCGGTGCGCGGCCGGCTTTCATTGCCTCCACCAGCTTGCGCTGGCCGGGGATGATCACCATCAGCACGTTGCCCACCATGATGGTGCCGATCATGGCACCCACATGGATGTAGGCGGCGCGGCCCGAAAGCAGGTGCGTGAGCATGAAGGCCACGGCCACGATGAAGACGAACATCACCAGGCCCAGCAAGCCCTCGCGCTTGCCCAGCGGCGAACGGCACAGCAGGTCATAGACGATCCAGCCGGCCACCAGGGTGCCGATGCCCACGCCCACGGCTTCCATGCCGCTGAGGTTGGCGACCGACCTGTCCACCATCATCGCCGAGGCGTTGAAGTAATAGACGATGAACAGCATGGCGATACCGGTGATCCAGGTGGCATAGGCTTCCCACTTGAACCAGTGCAGTTCTTCCGGCAGTTCGGGCGGGGCCACCAGGTATTTCTGGGGATTGTAGAAACCGCCGCCGTGCACCGCCCACAGCTCGCCGGACACACCCTTTTTCGCCAGGTCGCTACCGGGCTTGGGCGGGCGGATGGAGTTGTCCAGCCAGACAAAGTAAAAGGATGCACCGATCCAGGCGATACCGGTAATCAGGTGCAGCCAGCGAACCAACAGATTGGCCCATTCCAGGCCATACGAAACCAAGAGTGCTTCCATGTCTTCCCCACGCAGTATTGCTGTCCGCCACCGCGACTTACTCCGGACAGGCGAGGCATTGCCTCAGGAATGGGCCGCCATGAAAGTCTTCCCCCGCCATGCATGCCACATGGAAACTGCTGGATGAGTGGAGTGAAGGCTTCCCGCGCGCCAGGAAGCCGAGACGACGCGATACGGTGCGCATCGCCTCCTCTTGTCTCCTGGTCATCGCTGCCGCTACGACCCGATGGCTGCTGCCATCTGTTATCACCGGCCTGCCCTGCGGCGCTGCCCTCGTGAGGCTGGCAATGGCTGGCTAGTACCGGTTGCACGAACGATAAACGCGGGGGCCGCCCAAAACATGGTTAGCAACGTATATTTGACATACGAATGTCCATATACAAAAATGCCCCCTGAATGTGGGACGCTTGCGCTCGCTTCATGCCAGACCCCGTCCACGCGCCGGTCCCGGTTACCTAAAACGATAAAGTGCCTGCCCCGATGCCAGGCACCCCAGAGTGAACGAAAAACCGTCACCTGCCCTGCTAGAACGAAGACCCCGGAGACATCCCCATGTCCAGGCTGCCAGACCATCTCGACATCCACCTCATCCGTATCCTTTACCTGTTGCTGTGCGAAAAGAATGTCTCGCGCGTGGCCCTGAAGCTGAACCAGCCCCAGCCCTCGATCTCGGCTTCGCTGCGTAAGCTGCGTGAACTGACCGGCGATCCGCTGCTGGTACGCGGCGCCCGCGGCATGGTGCCGACCCAGCATGGCGAGAGCCTGCTGAAACCGGCCAAGCGCATCCTCGACGAGACCGAGCGCCTGTTCGTGCCCAAGACCGCCTTCGTGCCACAGGAGGAAGAGCGCACCTTCCACATCGCCGCGCCCGACTACATGAACACGCCCTTCTTCACCGAGGTGATCGCACGGCTGCGCCGCGAATCGCCCAGGAGCCGCATCGTCATCCACGCCCTGGGGCCGGACACCGACTACGTGCGCCTGCTCTCGGACGGCGAACTGGACCTGGTGATCGCCAACTGGGACGAGCCGCCGGCGCACCTGCATCTGTCCAAGCTCTTCGACGACCCCATCGTCTGTCTCATGCGCGCCGACTGCGCCTACGCCAAGCGCACCGCGCGCGACGCCATGAGCATCGAGGACTACCTGTCGTTGCCGCATGCCGCACCCTCACAGATCCTCCCTGGCTACCACGGCACCATCGATACCTTCCTCGAAAAGCAGAACCTGCATCGCAACGTGGTGGTGGAGTCGGCGCATTTCCGCATGCTGCCCTACATGGTCTCGCAGACCGACCTGGTGCTCACCGCCGGGCAGCAGTTCGCCAGTTTCTATGAAAAGCTGCTGGCCCTGAAAAGTTACACGGTGCCCATCAAGTTCCCTCCGCTGCGCTTCTACCAGCTCTGGCACGAGCGGGTGCACCAGGCCACCGAGCACAAATGGCTGCGCGCCCAGGTCAGCGCGGCGGCCAAGCTGATCGCCCAGGTGCGCAGCTAGGCCACGCCGGCCATGGTCGGGGGAAGCTTGCTTATATCCGGGGCTCGCCAACCGGTATGCGGCCCCTTATATATCGCACCACCCGGATTGCATTAGTATCGCCAGCATCAGGCCGGTATCCGCCTCCAGAAGCGGAACACGGTGCTGAGCCGGAACCACCATTCAAGCGACAAGGCACGCCTGCCACCCGACGGGACCAAGGGCGCGGTCACATGTCAGGTTCCTTCATAAAAAATACTAGGAGACAAGCCATGCAAACCCCAAGCCATCCGGTGGATGAACGCCTGCCCATATTCAAGTTGTTTGCACTGGGCATGCAGCACGTGCTGGTGATGTACGCCGGCGCCATCGCCGTGCCCCTCATCATCGGCGGCGCCCTGAACCTGCCCAAGTCCGAGATTGCCTACCTGATCAGCGCCGACCTGTTCTGCTGCGGCCTGGTCACCATCATCCAGAGTGCCGGCATCTGGAAATTCGGCATCCGCATGCCCGTCATGATGGGCGTCACCTTCGCCGCCGTGGGGCCGATGGTGGCCATGGCCAA
>JAFAMT010000126.1 GCA_019233085.1 Herbaspirillum sp. | reverse complement strand
CGACTGCAGTTGCCCCTGTACCGTCAGCGGCATGGCGATCTGCTGCCCTGGCAGGGCCGGCATATCCCCCAGCCGGCCAGGGGCGATCTGGGCGTTCTGCTGCGAGATGGCGGTGCTGATATCGCCGATGGACAAGCCATAGGCATTAAGCTTGAAGGGATCGACCCAGATGCGCATGGCTTCTTCGGCGCCAAATAATTGCACCCGGCCCACGCCTTCCACGCGGCGCAGTTCCTCCACCACGTTGCGGGCCAGGTAGTCGCTCAGCGCGACCTCGTCATGGCGGCCGTCGACCGAGGTCAGGCTCACCATCAGCAGGAAGCCCGATGCCGCCGACTCCACCGTGATGCCGTTCTGGCGCACCGTCTGCGGCAGGCGCGCCTCGATGGCCTTGAGCTTGTTCTGCACATCCACCTGGGCCAGCTCGGCATCGGTGCCCGGCTTGAAGGTGACGCTGATCTGCGCCGAGCCGGAACTGTCGGCCGAGGATTCGAAGTACAGCAGGTTCTTCACCCCCGACAGCTCACGCTCGATCAGGCTGATGACCCCGTCGTTCATGCCCTGGGGCGTGGCGCCCGGGTAGGTGGCCGTGATGGAAACCGTGGGTGGTGCAACCGAGGGATAACGTGCAATGGGCAACTGGCTCATGGCGATCACGCCGAAGAGGATGACGAACAGCGCGACCACCCAGGCGAAGATGGGACGGTCGATGAAAAAACGTGGCATGCAGGAACTCCGTGGATCATCCCTGCGCGTCGGCATGAGCGTGAGTGCTTTGCCGCGCATGGCAAGCCGACAGTACAATCGCAGGGAGAGCGGAGTCTGGGTCACAACGATGAGGATTGCGCGATACAACAATGGAGTTTCGATGGAGAGGGAAGCCATGTCCGACAAAACGACGCCGTCCGCCACCATTGCGGACAGCGGCGTACTGATCCTCATCGCCGAGGATGCACCGGAAATCGCCGAGATCCTGGCCGCCTACCTGGCGCGCAATGGCATGCGCAGCGTGCACGCCAGTGATGGCGCGCGGGCGCTGGAGATGCATTTGGCACTCAAGCCCGACCTGGTGCTGCTGGACATCCAGATGCCCCAGGTCAATGGCTGGCAGGTGCTGTCGCAGATCCGCCAGCGCGGCGATACGCCGGTGATCCTGCTCACCGCACTGGACCAGGATGTGGACAAGCTCACGGGCCTGCGCATCGGTGCCGACGACTATGTGGTCAAGCCCTTCAATCCGGCCGAGGTGGTCGCGCGGGTGGAAGCGGTACTGCGCCGCAGCCAGCCGCGCGACGACCGCGACGATCGCCGCATCCTGCGCGCGCCGCCCTTCGTGATCGACTTCGAGCAGCACGAGGCCGTGGCCGAAATCGATGGCGTCTCCCACACCCTGGTGCTGACCCTCACCGAATTCAAGCTGCTGGCGCAACTGGCGCGCGCCCCACGCCGCGTCTTCACCCGCGCCGAATTGCTCACCTCCTGCCTGCCCGAGGGCGATACCCTGGAGCGTACCGTCGACAGTCACGTCAGCAAGCTGCGCAAGAAGCTGGAAGACCTCGGCATCGCCGGCATCCCGGTCAGCATCCGCGGCGTGGGCTATCGCTTCCAGCAAGGCAGCTGAAGCCGGGATGACGCGATGAAGACCAGCATCGACCTCTTCACCATCTGGCGCAGCAAGGGCCTGGCACGCCAGATCATCAGCTCGGTGGCGATCCTGGCACTGACCATCATGCTGATGGTCTTGCTGGGCTCCTATGCGTTCTATTCCACGCTGTGGATCTTCTATCCGGACAGCCTGTCAGCACCCGACAGCTGGCTGCCCTCGCCGGCCGAATGGGGCTGGATCATCGTCAGCACGCTCATCGGCCTGGTCATTGCGATATGGGTGGCCGTGCGCCTGTCACGCCGCATCCTCACGCCCCTGAACTCGGTGGCCACCAGCCTGCGGCGGGTGGCCCAGGGCGACCTGGCGGCACGCGCCGCCGCCCGGGGCCAGGCGCTGGACGAAGCCTCGCAGTTGATCAGCGACTTCAACGCCATGGCCGAGCGGCTGGAGCGGGTGCAGCAGGAGCGCATCTTCTGGAATGCCGCCATCGCCCATGAATTGCGCACGCCCCTGACCATCCTGCGCGGCCGTCTGCAGGGCTTGAGCGATGGCGTCTTCCAGCCCGATCCGGCGTTGTTCTCCAGCCTGCTGGATCAGGTCGAAGGACTGGGAAGGCTCATCGAGGACCTGCGCATCGTCGGCCTGGCTGAAAGCGGCCACCTGCACATCCAGTTGCAGGACACCGACCTGCATCAGGAAATCGCCACCGTCCTCAAGGCCTGCGAGCCATCGCTGCAGGACAAGGGCTTCCAGCTGGTGCTGGACATCGGCCTGGCCCACACGGTGTGCGACCCGGTGCGCATCCGCCAGGTCTTGCTGGCCCTGTTGGAAAACGCCTTGCAACATGCCACGCCCGGCATGCTGCGTATCGGCACGGCTCGCCGCGATGGCATGGACAGCCTCACCGTGGAAGACAGCGGCCCCGGCCTGCCGGCCAGCGATGCCCAGAGGATCTTCGACGCTTTCCAGCGCGGGCCGCGCGCCGTGCACGCCCATCAGAAAGGCAGCGGTCTGGGACTGGCCGTGGTGCGCGCCATCGCCAGCGCACACCAGGGGACGGCCGATTGCCGACAGTCAGAACTGGGCGGCACTTGCTTCCGGGTATGCTGGCCGAATTGAGCAATGGTGTGTATATTTCCCCGTAGATGTACGCATAGATAGGCATAACAGCACCAGCTTGACTGGATCAGGGGGACATCGATGCGCAAAGTCGGCACGGCGGTGGCGATGGCCAGCGCGCTGTTGTCATGCATCAGAGCGGACAGCGCTGTCGGCGCGGATATCCGGTATGTGCCCTTGGGCTTCACCGGCCGTCTGACCGAACCCATTGCACAAAGCGCCCTGCAGGGCGCGCAGCTGGCGATCAACGATGCCAACGAACTGGCCGCCAGAAAACACCTGAACATCCGCTTCAGGCTGCTGCCGCAGGATGACCGCGGCAATGAAAACTTCGCGCTCAATATCGCGCGCTACTACGTCAAGGAACACGTCGCCGGCGTGGTGGGGCCCTGGAGCAGCGACTCCGCCCTGGCCACCGCCGACATCTACGAGAGCGCACACATCCCGCAGATCGGCTTTACCGCCACCGTCAGCAAGTTGACCCGTTCCGGCCGTGCCATGCCCTTCCGGGTCGTGGGCGGCACCAGCGACCTGGCCGCCGCACTGGCCGAGGTGGCCACGGGGGCCCTGCGGGGAAGGCGTATCCTGTTGATCGAAAATGATTCGGCCTACAGCGCCGCACTGGCGGACGCCTTCGTGGAAAAGGCGACCAGCGCCGGCACCAGCATCGCGCGCTTCCGCGCCGCGCGCCAGACGACCGACTTCAGCGCTGCCCTCAAGGCAGCAGCGCAACATGAAGCCGACGTCATCGTCTTCGTGGCGATGTATCCGCAGGCGAGTTCCTTCCTCGAAGCGGCCCGGCGCGCGCAATCGACGGCACGCATCCTGCTCACCGCCGGCGCCAGCAACCAGGTCTCCGGGCAAGCCGAAGACGGGCGTCTCTACGTGCTGGAGTTCGAGATACCGCAGGAGCACTGCCCGCGCTGGAAAGCGTTTTCGGCGACCTACAACCGCCAGTTCAAGGCCGCGCCGTCCACCTATTCCTTCTATGCCTACGACGCCACCAGCGTGCTGACCGGTGCCATCCTGAAAGTGGGCGCCGATGATGGCGAGAAGATCGCGCAGGCGCTACACCAGGACCAGTACAACGGACTGCATGGCACCATCCGTTTCGATGCCGGCGGCGCCAATGCCCATCCACGCTTTACGCTGTACCGGTTCGAGGGCCAGTGGCGGCCTGTGCAGCATTTCCCGGCGGATGCGGGACGGCGTGAGAGCTGCCTCTAAGAATTGCCTCTAAGAAGTGCCTCTAAGGCAGCCTCGCCGCACCGCCATCCCGGAGGCAGCAAACCCCGGCTTAGTTGAAGCTCCTGGACCAGTTCGCGTACCAGGTGCGGAACAATTGATACTGCGACTGCGCATAGCCACGCTGGGCATCGCTCAAGGCGTCGGTTTCATTGAAGTGCAACGCATACTCGGTATCGCCGTTGAGCACCATCAGGTACTTGTAGAACAACACCAGGTCGCAACCTTCGTCGAAGGAGGATAGAACGGCCAGCGCCGACTCCAGTTCCTTGGCGCGCGCGCGGGCCACGGCATCACCCTTTGCGGCCTTGCCGCACAGCTCGACCAGTTGCAGGACTTCGCGTGGCAGGGCATTGCCGATGCCGGTGATGGCACCTGCGGCACCGCAGTTGACGAAGCCGTGGAAGACCTGGGTATCGACACCAGCCATCAGGACGACGTCGTCATCCCGCGAGGTGATGTTCTCTGCGGCATAGCGCATGTCATCCGCACCGCCGAACTCCTTGAAGCCCACCAGGTTGGGGAACTGGGCGCGCAGTTCGAAGAACAGCTCGGCGCGGGTGGCAAAGCCGTAATACGGGCTGTTGTAGATCACCGCAGGCAGATCCGGCGCCGCCTTCAGGATGGCCGCGAAATGCGCCTTTTGCGCCGCCACGGAGGTGCCACGGGACAGCACACGCGGGATCACCATCAGGCCATGGGCCCCCACCTTGGCGGCATGGGCCGCGTGGGATACCGCTTCCTTCGAGTTCACCGCCCCGGTCCCGACGATGGTGGGCACCCCGGCTTCCACCAGGCGAGCTACCCCCTCCTGGCGCTGCGCCTCGGTCAGCAGCGGCCAGTCGCCCATGGAGCCGCAATACACCACCGCACGCATGCCCAGCGCAACGAGTTCCCGGCCCTTGCGGACCAGGGCGTCGAAATCGGGCTTGCGATCAGCCGTGCAGGGGGTCATCAACGCAGGGATGGTGCCGGTAAAGATGTTCTCGCTCATTTCGTTTCCTCATTCAATCAATTTGGATTTTGGATTTATCCACAGCGCATGGCCCGGGCCTGGCACCGCGATCAGTGTGGAAAGATTCTATCCAACTTGGATAGAATATACAATATAAAATAAAGAGACAGGACAATAGCGGGCTCCAGGGCGATTGCCCCTGCATCTTGTCGATTCCTGGATTGCCCGGCGCTGGCGTGGGCGACGGGTGGAGAGCAAGTCAGCGTGCTGCGGCAGCCATCAAGGCCGCCGCGTCACCGGATTGGAAAGCCCGCAGGCCTGGGAGGGAGAGAAGAGGAGAAGCGCGCAGACTCAGCGCGCCTGGCGGCGCTCGCGCAAGAATGCCTTCAACTCATCGCAGGCATGTTCGATGTGACGCTTGAGCAAGGAGGTGGCAGCGCGCGTATCACCTTTCTTGCACAGGGCGACCAGCTCGGCGTGCTCTGATTCGGCGACATCCCTGGCCGCCTCCGAGAGCGACAGCTGCATGCGGGTATAGCGGTCCGTATGCTGCAACAGGGAGGCGACGATGGCCGATGTCTTCGGCTGCTCGGCACGCGACAGCAGCAATTGGTGCAAGGACGTATTGAGCTCGCCCCAGCGCCCTTCCTGGCTGGCATGCAGCACGACACTGTACTCGGCCAGGATGGCATCGAGCTTCTCGAAATCCTCGGCCGTCAGCTTGGGGATGGACTTGCGCAACAGCACCGGCTCCAGGAGCGCCCGCAGTTCGAAGAGCTCGGTGATATCCTCGGGCGACAATTCGGAAACGACTGCTCCCTTGTGGGGCAGGATCTTGACCAGCCCCTCATTCTCAAGCTGGAGCAAGGCTTCCCGGAACGGAATACGGCTGATCCCCATTTCGGAGGCCAGCGCGTCTTGCCGCAATTGATATCCCTCTTCGTACTCTCCGCTCAGGATGCGGCGGCGCAGTTCATTCGCAGCAGCTTCGGCGCGGGTGGCGAAGCCGAGGGCGGGACGTTTCTCGTTCATGGTTCAGGTAATGGCTGGGAAACTGCCGGGCCGGTCGCCCTGGCAATGAATATTGCATATTTTCTACGATGTTAGCAGAAACCCCCATCGGGGGCGGCACGCTGCGAGCGCATCTTCCAGAAACAAAAGCCACCCCGGTCGGGGTGGCTCCATCCCTCTACCCATGCAGCGGGGTCATGGCATCACGACTTCACCCGCGCTGCCGCTTCCGCATCGACTTCCCGCAAGGACTTCCCGCGCGTTTCCTTGGCCAGGCCAACGCAGACGATCGAGATCACTGCCGCCACCACCAGATAGATGGCGATGGGCGTGGACGAGTGATAGCGCTCAAGCAAGGACAGACCGATCAGCGGTGCGAGCGAACCGGCCATCAACGGTGCCACCTGATAGCACAGCGAGAGTGCGGTGTAGCGCACATTGGTCGGGAACATCTCGGTCATCAGCGCCGAATAGGGCGAATAGGTCATCGACTCGATGAACAATCCCAATACGATGGCGGCCATGATGATCCAGTCGTTACCCGTATCCATCATGGGGAAGGCCACGAAGCCCCAACCGGCGGTAAGGACGGCGCCCGTCAGATAGACCGGCTTGCGGCCGATAATGTCCGACATCAGGCCCATGAACGGAATGAAGAAGAAGTGGATGAGGTTGGCGGCAAACATCAGCTTCAGGATACGCGTGGTATCGGCCCCCACCACCAGCTTCAGGTAGGTCAGCGAGAAGGTCACCACCATGTAGTAGAGGATGTTTTCCGCAAAGCGCGCACCGATACCGATGATGACCTGGCGCCAGTGGTGCTTGAGCACATGGCCGACACCCAGCTGTTTTTCCTTCTTCAGTTCACGACGTGCCTGCGCCTCCTTGAAGATGGGTGCATCGTCGACCTTGCGACGGATCCAGAAGCCGATCAGGACAACCACGGCCGAGAACCAGAACGCCACGCGCCAGCCCCAGCCCAGGAAATCGGCCTCCGACAGCGAGCTGGAAAGTATCAGCAGGATCACGGTTGCCACCAGATTACCCAGCGGGACCCCGGCCTGCGGCCAGCTGGCCCAGAATCCGCGCCGGTTGTCGGGACTATGCTCGCTCACCAGGAGGATGGCCCCACCCCACTCGCCGCCAAAGGCAAATCCCTGGATCAGGCGCAATGTCACCAGCAGCGCCGGTGCCCAATAGCCGATGGCCTCGAAGGTGGGCAGACAGCCCATCAGGAAGGTGGTCATGCCGACGACCACCAGGCTGATCTGAAGCAGGTACTTGCGGCCGAACTTGTCCCCGTAGTATCCGAATACCAGTCCGCCCAGAGGACGCGCGGCAAAGCCCACGGCATACAGCGCAAAGGCGGCCAGCAGGCCGTCGATGGGATTGCCCGTCTTCTTGAAGAAGTGCGTCCCGAACACCAGCGCCGAAGCCGTCCCGTAGAGGAAGAATTCGTACCACTCGGCCACCGACCCCACCATGGAAGCGGCCACTACCCGCTTCAACTCACTGTTTGCACCCTTGGTTTTCGCTTCGCTCGCGGGCGCAGCGACATCCCCGTACTGACTCGTCATTTCCATCTCCTTGAGTTTTGATATTGGGCATCTAAGCCGGCGCCAGTGTATGACGGCAACGTAGAATATACAATATCCAATACACAATCTACAAATACCCGGTCTGAACAAGCAATTTCGATGCCAGACGCGGCTCTCTGCGGAGTGGATGTTTTCAACTGGAGATGGACACGACAGGTCCACAGGGACGGCGCTTGGCGCGGGGGCGGGGGCGCCCATCGGCAGGCCTCGGCGGGCACAGGGCGAGGCAAACCGGCGGGTAGATCAAGGAGCAAAACGCCTGATCGTATTCAGGGCATGCCGCAGGGTATAGACGGCCTTCGCACCACTTCGGAGACCCACCGCTTGACGATGGATGAGGAAAAAGCGCATCGACATGCGGCGTGAACCATGCTGCCTCGCCAGAAATCAAAAACCCCCGCGAGGCGGGGGTTTCGGGGAAATACGCTGGAAGCTGCTCCAGGCTGCCACTCAGAAGGGGATATCGTCGTCCATGTCCGAGAAGTTGGGCGCCGGGCGTTGTGCCGCTTGCTGGCGCGGGGCAGCGCCGCCGCTTGCACCTGCACCACCACCTGCGCTCTGGCGCGGGGCACCGCCACCGTAACTGCCGCCACCACCGCCGCCGCCGTAGCCACCACCATCATCCATGCTGCCACCGCCACCGCCCTGGCGGCCGCCCAGCATCTGCATGGTGTCAGCAATGATTTCGGTGGTGTAGCGTTCGACACCTTCCTTGTCCTGCCACTTGCGGGTCTGCAGGCGGCCTTCGACGTAGATCTGCGAGCCCTTCTTCAGGTATTGGCCGGCGATCTCGGCCAGCTTGCGGTAGAAGGTGATGCGGTGCCACTCGGTGAGCTCCTTCTTCTCGCCCGAGTTCTTGTCCTTCCAGCTCTCGGTCGTGGCCACGGCGATGTTGGTGACGGCTTCGCCGTTGGGCATGTAGCGCGTTTCCGGATCGCGTCCGAGGTTGCCGACGATGATGACTTTGTTGACCGATGCCATTGTTTCTCCTGAATACGTTTAGGCTGTTGCACCCACCGCCGGCGCAGCGCGGCGCGGCAGGTTTTTCATGTTAGCCGCGATTATAAGCCAGGACAGCGTGGCCACACCCGATAACAGAAAGACCGCCGAAATCCCGACATTCTGCTTGATCCAACCACCCAATGCGCCACCGCAGGACAGGCCCAGCGCCTGCAGCGTGTTGTACACGCCCAGCGCCGCGCCCTTGGCCGCCGGCGGGGCGATGCGCGAAACCAGCGAGGGCTGCGCCGCCTCCAGGATGTTGAAGGCGACGAAGAACAGGAACAGCAAGGCCACCAGCAACCACCAGTGTCCCAGCGGATGGGAGAGCACCGCCCAAAAGCCCAGTTGCACCAGCAGCATCAGCCCGATGGCACCCAGGAAAACCTGCTTCATGCGTCCCTGCTTCTCGGCCACGATGATAGGCGGCAGCATCAGCACGAAGGAGGCCAGTACCACCGGCAGGTAGACCTTCCAGTGTTCGCCCAGCGGCAGGCCGGCGTATTGCACCAGGGCGCCGGGCACCACCATGAACATGGCGACCTGGGTCAGGTGCAGGGTGAACACCCCCATGTTCAGGCGCATCAGCTCGGCATGGCGCAGCACCTCAGCCAGCGAGACGCGCTTGGCCTGGACCCGCGGCACATTGGGGACCACCCATACCACCACCGCAATGGCCAACAGCGACAACACCCCGGTGAGGCTGAAGATACCGCCCATGCCGATGGACTTGTAGAGCAGCGGCGAGGCCACCATCGACACCGCGAAGGTCACGCCGATGGAGGCGCCGACCATGGCCATGGCCTTGGTACGGTGCTCTTCGCGGGTCGAGTCGGCGATGAAGGCCGTGATGGCGGCCGAGATCGCCCCGGAACCCTGCAAGGCCCGGCCCACCAGCAACCACATCACGCTGCTGGCCGCGGCCGCCACGAAGGAGCCCACCGCAAAGAGCAGCAGGCCGATGACGATGATGCGCTTGCGGCCGTAGCGATCCGAGGCGATGCCGTAGGGAATCTGGCCGAAGGCCTGCGCCAGGCCGTAGATCCCCAGGGCAATACCGACCAGGGTATCGCTGTCGCCCCCGGGCAGGCTGTGGGCATGCACCGCAAATACCGGCAGCACCAGGAACAGGCCCAGCATGCGCAAGGAAAAGATGGAGGCGAGAGATGCACTGGCGCGCAGCTCGGCGCGCGACATGCCGGATTTTTCAGGCTGTGCCGTTGAGCTCGTGGACTGGGACATACATATAGGGGGCTGGCGTTGGCGACTGCCGGAGCTGCGTACAGATCCGGCTATGGGGCAAAAGCAGTATGGTAACAGCATCGACTACCGCCCCGGCATGAGCGGCAATGCCGGAGTGCTCACCCACTGAGATTCCATGTGCTGCGTCAATCCAACACCTGATCGCTTCACAGCTTTTTAAACACATACAAGCTGACAACACTGTCATTTTCGGGACGGTTTATGCCAAAATGGCTGATTGCTCATTTTTCCTGCAATCCCCTATAACGTCATCATGTCCCGCCCGGTGGACATTTCCAGGTGGCAACAACATTCGCCAAGAAAAATAAAGCAATCGCGCGTACTGAGGGGGTGAAGACCGTCGAACGCAGAGGATGGCGATGAAACTGCCTGCGGGCATTTTCCGGTTTCCATCCCCTTGCGCTGCGGGGGTCTTCCATGATTGATTTTGCGCGAACCGGGTCCATGGTTCGCATTAGTGTCCAGCAATGTTCTTATTTACTTCGGCTTCCGAATCCAAAGCAGAAACCGCTTCCAACGCCCTGCCCGCCCAGGCATGGGCCCGGCATGCGCTGCCCACACGCACGGCCTGGCTGCTGCTGACCCTGATCGGCGCGGCCTGGCTGCTGCCGGGCATCTTCGCCCACGGTCCCTGGAAACAGGATGAAACCTATACCTTCGGCATCATCCACCACATGCTGGTGTCGGGGGATTACCTGGTGCCCACCAATGCCGGCCAGCCCTTCATGGAAAAGCCGCCGCTGTACTACTGGACCGCGGTGCTGCTGGCCAAGCTCTTCCACCCGCTGCTGGACTACCATGACGGCGCCCGCCTGGCCAGCGTGCTCTACGACTTGGTGACACTGGTCTTCGTGACCCGCATCGCCAAGCTGGTCTGGGGCCAGCGCGACGCGCTGAGCCTGCCGGTCCTGGGTACGCTGGCCCTGTTCGCCGGCTCGCCCGGCCTGGTCAAGCATGCGCACGACATGTTCACCGACGTTGCCCTGGTCAGTGGCGGTGCCATGGCCATCTACGGCCTGCTGGCCATTGCCGCCAATGAACAGCGCTGTACCCCGGCCTGGTCGGCGGCGTTCTGGTTCGGCCTGGGCGTGGGCGTTACCGAAATGACCAAGGGCCTGTTCATCCCCCTGACCTTCGCGGCTACCGCCATGGCGGTAGGCGTGATGGTGCGCGAATGCCGCAGCCTGTCGTACTGGAAGATGGTCGGCGTCGCCGTGCTGGTCTCGCTGCCCTTCTTCGTGGTGTGGCCGGCCCTGCTGGCGCAGCATTCGGTGCCGCTGTTCATGGAATGGTTCTGGGACAACAACGTCGGCCGCTTCTTCGGCTTCTCGGTCAACAAGCTGGGATCGGACA
>JAFAMT010000040.1 GCA_019233085.1 Herbaspirillum sp. | reverse complement strand
GTTCAGGCGGGCCGCGATGCCTTCAGGACGTAGCGGTCCAGCTCACGGGCGAAGGCGCGTCCGTCGGCGGCGCTGAAGGCGGGCGGGCCGCCGGTTTCCACGCCGCTGCTGCGCAGTTCTTCCATGAAGTTGCGGGTACTGAGATGGTGGCCGATGTTCTGGGTCGTATAGAGCTCACCGCGCGGATTGAGCGCCAGCGCGCCCCTGGCCACCACGTCGGCCGCCAGCGGGATGTCGGCGGTGACTACCAGATCCCCGGGCGCGACTTGCCGGGCGATCTCGCGGTCGGCCACGTCGAAACCGGCGCTCACCACCATGGATTTGATGTATCGGGAAGGCGGCGTGCGCAGTGGCCGGTTGGCCACCAGCGTGACCTGGATGCCGGTGCGATCAGCCACCCGGAAGAGCATGTCCTTGATCACGCCCGGACAGGCGTCCGCATCCACCCAGATGGCCATGGTTGACGGCCCCGCCTGCGTTCAGACGAAGGAGACGGTCAGGCCCGGCAGGGTCACGCCGGAGAAGGCCGTGGTCCAGGTCTGGCCGGCCTCGATCGGGCAGGCGTCGGTCCAGGTGCCGGTGCTGATGATCTCGCCGGCCTGCAGCTGGCGGAAGCGTGATTGCTTCTGCAACAACTGATGCAGGTGCCACAGCGCGTGCAGCGGGCTATCCATCTCGTCATTGCAGAAACCGGCCGCGCGCAGCACGCTGGAGGTGTCGGTGGTGCAGGACAGCGAGACGCTGGCACTGGCCAGGATCTGCGGCAGGTGGTGACGGGTGGCGGTGGACAGCACATGTGGCTCGCCCACGATCAGGGTGCCGTGCAGGCCGAAGGCGGCGATCGAATCGGCCACCGTGAACTCCCACTTGGCGAAGGGGCAGACCACGATCTCGAAACCATGCGCCATCCATTCCAGGCAATCGGCCAGGTCGTCCAGCGAGGCGCCGGGCGCGGGGGTCTTGCCAAGCTTGAAGACGATCTCCGGCTCGATGCGGGGCTGCACCGCGCCGGCCAGCGATTGCAGGCCGTGGTTGTCTTCGGCGAAGCGTACCGTGGTGTCCCACATCGGCGCCCAGGTCGGGATACGGGCATCGTCGATGACGCCGTAGCGCTCCCAGTGCTTGTGCACCACGAAACCGATCTTGCGGCCAACGGGCTGCTCGCCCTGGGCGACGCGGATGTTGCGGATGCTGTGCGCGATGTCGTAGGCATCTTCCACCGACAGCGGTTCGGACTCGGAGATGCGCGGGATGATCTGAGACTGGGCCCGCGCATCGAGCAGTTGATGCGCGTAGCGAAGGGCTTGGCTCGACATTAGCATGGAGGGCTCACATCGAAAGATAGTGAATAGCTATCCATTGTCGATGACGATTAGTTTTTGCACAAGCAAAAACTCGCTTTTATACGAGATTCAAACGAAATTCCAATGGATTGTCTTGCACTGCGCAAAATGCTTTTTCAGGCGCTGCAAAAATGGGGGCAATGATGAGAATCATGCGCGTCTCCGGGGGCCGGAATCAGCCGCCCCACAGCTCGCCGTTGGGGCCGGTACGGGGCGCTGCGACACCGAAGTGCTGATAGGCCGCCGAGGTGGCGATGCGCCCGCGCGGGGTGCGTTGCAGGTAGCCTTGCTGGATCAGGTAGGGCTCCAGCACATCCTCGATGGTGTCGCGCTCCTCGCCGATGGCGGCGGCCAGGTTGTCCAGGCCGACCGGTCCGCCGCCGAACTTGAAGAGCACCGCCTCCAGCAGCTTGCGGTCCATCAGGTCGAAGCCGACCGGGTCCACATCCAGCATCACCAGGGCGGCGTCGGCCATCTCGCGGGTGATGCGGCCCTCGCCCTTGACCTCGGCATAGTCGCGCACGCGACGCAGCAGGCGGTTGGCGATACGGGGCGTTCCGCGACTGCGGCGGGCGATCTCCAGGGCGCCATCATCGACGATGGGCGCGTTGAGCAGGCCGGCGCTGCGGGTGACGATGCGCGCCAGTTCGGGCGGGGTGTAGAACTCCAGCCGGGCGACGATGCCGAAGCGGTCGCGCAGCGGGTTGGTCAGCATGCCGGCGCGGGTGGTGGCGCCCACCAGGGTGAAGGGCTGCAGGTCCAGGCGCACCGAACGGGCCGCCGGGCCTTCGCCGATCATGATGTCGATCTGGTAATCCTCCAGTGCCGGGTAGAGGATTTCCTCGACCACGGGTGACATCCGGTGGATCTCGTCGATGAAGAGGACGTCGTTGGCTTCCAGGTTGGTCAGGAGCGCCGCCAGGTCACCGGCGCGCTCCAGCACGGGGCCGGAGGTCTGACGCAGGTTCACGCCCATCTCGCGGGCGATGATGTGGGCCATGGTGGTCTTGCCCAGGCCGGGCGGGCCGAACAGCAGGGTATGGTCGAGCGGCTCGCCGCGCTTGCGGGCGGCCGAGATGAAGATCTCCAGCTGGGCGCGGACCTTTTCCTGGCCGACGTATTCGTCCAGGTGCTTGGGCCGCAGGGCGCGCTCGATGGCTTCCTCGTTGGCCGAGGCCGGGGTGGCGGAGATGATGCGCTGTTCGGAGAAATCGTCGGTCTGAATACTCATGCTGTCATCCTTGTCGGCCTGTGCTTAGGCCTTGGAGAGCGCCTTGAGGGCGAGCTTGATGCCGTCCGAGACGCTGGCGTCCTTGGGCACCTGCTTCATGGCCAGCGTGGCTTCCTTGTCGGAGTAGCCCAGCGCCAGCAGCGCATTGAGGATGTCGGCCGAGGCATCACTGTGCACCACGCCGGCCGCCGCGCCAAGGTCGGCTCCCAGCTTGCCCTTCAGTTCCAGCAGCAGGCGTTCGGCGGTCTTCTTGCCGATGCCCGGCACGCGCGTCAGGCGGCCGGCTTCCTGCAGGGTCACGGCCTGTGCCAGGTCGGCCACCGACATGCCCGAGAGGATGGACAGGGCCGTGCGCGCGCCCACGCCGGAGATCTTGATGAGCTCCTTGAACGTATTGCGTTCTTGCGCAGTCCCAAACCCGAACAGGATGTGGGCATCCTCGCGGATGGCCAGGTGCGTCAGCAGCGTGACTTTCTCGCCCAGGCCGGGCAGGTTGTAGTAGGTGCTCATGGGCACGGCCACTTCATAGCCGACGCCCTGGCAGTCGACCAGCAGGTTGGGCGGGATTTTTTCTAGAAGGATTCCGGAGAGGCGACCGATCATGGCGTCAATGATGTGCGTGGGATGCAGCTTCTGTGATAATCCCCGGATGATACAGCACTGTTCGGATAAACAGTATCGAACCCCACCCGCTTGCATGAAGACAAAGGAAAACCATGGCCGGTAGCGCCCTCTTTGCCCTGATCGACGATATCGCCACGGTATTGGACGATGTTTCCCTGATGACCAAGATGGCCGCCAAGAAGACCGCCGGCGTGCTGGGCGACGACCTGGCCCTGAACGCCCAGCAGGTCAGCGGCGTGCGCGCCGAACGCGAATTGCCGGTGGTCTGGGCGGTGGCCAAGGGCTCGCTGAAGAACAAGGCCATCCTGGTGCCGGCGGCGCTGGCCATCAGCGCCTTCATCCCCTGGGCGGTGACGCCGCTGCTGATGCTGGGAGGCGCCTTCCTCTGCTTCGAGGGTTTCGAGAAGCTGGCCCACAAATATCTGCCGCATGAGGGTGGTCATCACGAAGCGGCCGCCAGCGCGCCCGAAGAGACCGACCCGCTGGCCCACGAGCGCGACAAGATCAGGGACGCCGTGCGCACCGACTTCATCCTCTCGGCCGAGATCATCGCCATCACCCTGGGGACCGTGGCCGGCGCGCCGCTGCAACAGCAGATCACGGTGCTGGTGGGCATCGCACTGATCATGACGGCGGGTGTGTATGGCCTGGTGGCGGGCATCGTCAAGCTCGACGATGGCGGGCTGTACCTGCTGCAGAACGCCGGCCCCGGCAACTTCGGCCGCCTCAAGGCCGGCGTCGGCCGCGCCGTCCTGGCGGCGGCACCCCGGATGATGCGCAGCCTGTCGGTAATCGGCACGGTGGCCATGTTCATGGTCGGCGGCGGCATTCTCACGCACGGCCTGCCCTTCGCGCATCACGCCATCGAGCAGGCCGCCACGATGGCAGGCGAGATCGCGGTGATCGGCCCGGTGCTGCACGCGGTGACGCCGGCGGTGTTGAACGCGGTCTTCGGTGTGGTGGCCGGTGCAGTGGTGCTGGCGGTGGTGCTGCTGGCGCAGCGGCTGCTCAAACCCTTCAGGAAAACCTAGCCCACCAGTCGGCCACCGCGCATGCGGATGCCCTTGCGCGCCAGCGTCGGGGCCAGTGCGCCGAGGTCGGACAAGATCCCGCCACCGTGCGCGTGGCAGATCGCCACGCCCAGCGCATCGGCGGCATCGGTGCCGGGCAGCCCGGGCAACTTCAACAGGCGCGCCACCATCTCCTGCACCTGGGCCTTCTGCGCCCGTCCATGGCCGGCCACGGCCTGCTTGACCTGCAGTGCGGTGTATTCAGCCACGGCCAGGTCCGCCGCCACCAGCGCACAGATCGCCGCTCCGCGGGCCTGGCCCAGGAGCAATGTGGATTGCGGGTTGACGTTGACGAAGACCTTCTCGATGGCCGCGCAGTCGGGCGTATAAGTGCGCACCACTTCAGAAACGCTGCCTAGGATGACCTTCAGGCGCGAAGGCAGGTCGCCATCCGGCGTCTTGATGGTGCCGGAAGCGATGTAGGAAAGCGTGTTGCCCTGCTTGTGGATGACCCCGAAACCGGTGGTGCGCAAGCCAGGGTCGATACCGATGATTTTCATGCCCGCCAGTCTAACCGATAGCAGGCAGGACCACGCGCTAGAACAGCGCGCCCTGCCCCGGATCGGGTGTTTTCTGGCGACTGCGCCGCCGGGTGGTCGCAGGCAGGCCGCTCTTGCGCGAACCATGCCGGTCCTGGATGGCATCGGCCTCGGCGCGCGCGCTGCTGCTGCGACGCTGGCCATAGAGCGCCTCCTTGGCCTGCGCCAGCGCCGTCTTTTCGTCGACGATGGGATCGGGATAGGCGGGGCTGCCGTATTCCGGCACCCAGCGGCGTACGTACTCTCCCAGCGGATCGTGATCGCGCGCCTGCTTGGCGGGCGAATAGATACGCAGCGTATTGATGCCGGTAGTGCCGGATTGCATCTGCATCTGGCTCCAGTGGATGCCCGGTTCGAAATCCAGGAATTGCCGCGCCAGAAACAGCCCCGGCGCACGCCAGTGCAACCACAGATGATAGGCCGCGAAGCTCACCAGCATGGCGCGCATGCGGAAATTGAGCCAG